>CACLEU010000037.1 GCA_902606075.1 uncultured Pelagibacteraceae bacterium | reverse complement strand
TTAGAAAAAAGAGAAGATGGTGAATTTGAAGTAATTGATATTAAAATAGATACAAGAAAAACGAAAAGTTTAGAAAAAAAAGATAGTACTACTGAGAATCCTAATATTTCAGAAGTAAATTTAAGTGAAAATAGTAATAATTTAGACAATAAAAACTTAAGTATAAACCAAAAATTTGTAAAAAACGTCGATGAGGCAATAAATAAAAGATTCGGGATGCCTGACAGAAGAAAAGGTTATATACAAAAGGCTACCATTGGAGATCATAAAGTTTATTTACATACTGGTGAATATGAAGATGGTAAAATTGGTGAGATTTTTATAGACACCAGCAAAGAAGGTGAATTAGTAAAAGCATTGATGAATAATTTTGCAATAGCGATATCTTTAGGATTGCAATATGGAGTTCCTTTAGATGAATTCGTTAGTGCTTATGTTGATACAAAGTTTGAACCCTCTGGTAAAGTTTATGGAAATGATAGAATTTTATCTGCAAGCTCAATTTTGGACTATATTTTTCGAGAATTAGCTATATCATATTTAAACAGGGAGGATTTAGCTCATACACCCTCTATAGGCAAATCTGAAAGTAACATAGAAAGTGAAAATAGCTCTTTTGAGGAAAATAACCAGCTGATCAAAATTGTTAAAGATATAACTAGTAAGGGTTTCGTAAGAAATGACTATAAAAGAAAATTAGTTGATCTTTCAGATATAAGAATAAATCTTAAAGGAAAAAAGTAATTATTTTTTTTTAATTAAGTTAATATTTAATTCTTTCAATTGATTATCTTCAATAATTGAGGGTGCATTCATCATTAAATCTTGAGCATTTTGGTTTAATGGAAACATGGTAACTTCTCTAATATTTTTTTCATTGGCTAAAAGCATAACAATCCTATCGACGCCAGGCGCTATACCTCCGTGAGGAGGTGCACCATAACTAAGAGCATTGATCATACCGCTAAATTTATCATCAACGTTTTTTTTGTCGTAACCTGCTATTGCAAAAAGTTTATACATTAAATCTGGTATATGATTTCTTATAGCTCCTGATGAAAGCTCAATTCCATTACAAACTATATCATATTGATAAGCCTTTATATCTAGTGGTCGTTCTAAATTTAATTTACTTAAATTACCCTGGGGCATTGAAAATGGATTATGGCTGAATTTAATTTTTCCTGATTTTTCATCATTTTCAAACATTGGGTAGTCAACAATCCAACAAAAAGCAAACAAATTTTCATCAATTATATCTAAATCTTTGGCTATTTTATCTCTAGCTAAAGCTAAAAGTTTTTCAACATCTTTTGCTTGTCCACACGCAAAGAAAATACTGTCTCCAATTTGGGCATTACTCACCTTCATAATTTCTTCACAAGCTTTTGGGGAGAAAAATTTCCCAATAGGACCCTTCCCCGATACTTCGTCATTTTTATTTTCAAATGTAAAATATGCAAGACCACTGGACCCTTTATCTTTTGCCCATTTATCAATATTATCAAAAAAACTTCTAGGCTTATCTTTGGTTTTTTTTGTTACTATTGCTCTAACAATTGATCCTTTATTTACTAAATTTTTAAAAATTTCGAATTTTACATCATCTCTTTCAAAAATTTTTGTAAGATCACATATCTCAAGCGGATTTCTAAGGTCAGGTTTGTCAGTTCCATATTTAAGCATTGTTTCAGAAAAAGTTATCTTTGGAAATTCTTCTTTTTGAATTTTTTTATTCGAAAATTTTTTAAATAGATTATTAAATAAATTTTCTACTATAATAAAAATGTCCTCTTGTTCAACAAAAGACATTTCAATATCTAATTGATAGAATTCACCAGGGCTTCTATCTGCTCTAGCATCTTCATCTCTAAAACATGGCGCTATTTGAAAATACTTGTCAAATCCTGATACCATTATTAATTGTTTAAATTGTTGTGGGGCTTGTGGTAAAGCATAAAACTTTCCTGGATTAAGTCTGCTAGGAACTAAAAAATCTCTGGCACCCTCTGGACTAGAAGATGTCAATATTGGAGTTTGAAATTCTAAAAAACCAAATTTTTCCATTTCTTTTCTAATAAAAGATATTACATTTGACCTTAAAATTATATTTTTATGAATTTTGCTTCTTCTTAAATCTAAAAATCTATACTTTAATCTTATTTCTTCTGAATATTCTTGATCTGAGAATACTGGAAGAGGGAGTTCTTTAGTGCCGCCTAAGATTTTAAAATTTGTTATTTTAATTTCTATCTCACCAGAGTTTAATTCCTTATTAACAGTGTCTTTCTTTCTTTCCACAACCTGACCTTCGAATTGAACAACTGTTTCCAAAGGTATTTTTTCAATTTTTTTAAATAAAGGGTTTTTGTTATCAATAACACATTGTGTAATTCCATAATTATCTCTTAAATCAATAAACAAGAGATTCCCATGATCTCTCTTTTTATTGATCCAGCCAGACAATAAAACATTTTCTCCTTTATTTTTAATACTCAGTTCACAA
>CACLEU010000036.1 GCA_902606075.1 uncultured Pelagibacteraceae bacterium | reverse complement strand
AGTAACTCCACCCTCCAAACTTTTTCTAATATCTTCTACTACATCCTTCATAGCCGGGCTTTCTAACTGATCTCTTAACATAGTAAGAACTTGAAGAATTGGTAATCCGGCTTTTACCATTGTAGCGAACTGTTTTGAGAAAATTAAAACATCTTCGACTTTTGCTTTCTTTTTGCCAAACAAAGAAAAACTGCTCTTCTTTTTTTCACTTTTTGCTTCTTTTTTTTTTCCTTTTGCAGCTCTAATTAGATTAGTTATAATTACTTTTTGTTCTTTTAATTTGTGAGAAGCTTCATCAGAATTGATAGCCTCTATGTTTCCTTCTACATATTTTCCGTCAGAAATTCCTTTGTATGCAAAAGTATCCATATTAAATCAATTTTTTTACTCGTTTGAGAGAACTCTTTCGTATTCTCTAAAATTTAAATCTCCACTAGCTATAAGTCTTTTGCCCATATCTTGCATTGTTTGAAAGCCTTCTTTTATTGCAATCTGTCTTAATTCGGGAGTAGTGGCTTTTCTTAAAATTGCTTCTTTTAAAGGTTTTGAAACAACTAAAATTTCATAAATTCCTTGTCTTCCTTTGTAACCTGTGCTGCTACATTTTTCACAACCTTTTCCTTTGATTGCTTTTACTCTTGAAGCTTGTTCAGCACTAAATCCTAAATCTTGTAATACTTTAGGGTTTACATCATCATCAGGAATTTTACATTCTTTGCAATTTTTTCTAGCAAGTCTTTGTGCAACAACTAATTGGCATGCAGCGCTTATTAGATAATCTGGTGTTCCCATATTTTGCAATCTAGTAATTGTACTTGGAGCATCATTAGTGTGCAAAGTGCTAAAAACCAAGTGACCTGTTAAAGCTGCTTTTAATCCAATATCAACTGTTTCTTTATCTCTCATTTCTCCGACCAGAATTATTTCTGGGTCTTGTCTTAAAAATGATCTTAGAGCTTTAGCAAATGTAAAACCAATATCGTCTTTTATCTGAACTTGTCCAACACCATCTAATTCATATTCAACAGGATCTTCGGCAGTTAAAATGTTTAAATGTGGCTTACTTACTTCTTTTAAAATACTATAAAGCGTCGTCGACTTTCCTGATCCGGTTGGGCCTGTAACAAGAATTAGACCTTGTGTAGAGTGAATAGATTTTCTTAAACTCTTTAAGTCCTGGTCTTCAAAATTTAATTGCTCTAGTGTTATGTCTCCAGCGTCTTTGTTCAACACCCTCATTACTATTCTTTCATTGTTTGCAGTAGGTAAAATCGATAGACGAAGATCGACAACTTTTCCCTCAATTTTGAAATTAATTGCACCGTCTTGTGGGAGTCTACGCTCTGCAATATCAAGTTTACCCATAATCTTAAAACGTGTTACTACAGCACCATAGTTATCATGTAAAAATTTTCTGTATTGTTCTTGTTCTTGAAGCATTCCATCAAGTCTGTATCTAACTCTAGATGAAAATCTATAAGGCTCTATATGAATATCACTCACTCCTTTTTTAATAGCTTCAGCAACAACGGCAGTACTGAATTTTATTACTTCAGACTCATTTTCCAGTGCTTCTATATCTTCCTCAGGAGCTTTTTCTAATACCTCTCCAGCATCCCCTAATTCAGAGTCAAAAGTTTTTTGCTTTTCTTTGTTTTCATTTCTAATTGTTGCGGTGGTAACTTCGCCATCACTTGATAATTTTTCAATAAACTCAGAAATTTGACTTAAAGGCGCTGCATGTAACTCAATATTTTTTTTTGTAATTGCCTTTAAATTTCTCATTAATGCTAATTTGGAACTGTCAGGTATTGCAATGTGTAATGTTTTTCCATCAATCTTGAACGGGGCGACAAAATTAATTTTTATATAATTTGAGGGTAATACAGATTTTATATCTGGTGAAGTTTCAATTTTTTTTAAATCAATTATTTCTAAATTTTGTTCTTTGACTAAGATATCAAGTATCTTTTGTTCATCTGTAAGTTTTAAATCAAAAACAGCTTCAATTTGTGATTTGTTGCCTTCTGAACTTTTTTTTTTAATATCTATTAAATCTTTCCCCGAAATAACATCGTTATCAATGAGGACATTGATTAAATTAATTTCACTTTCTCTACTAATTTTAAGCATATTAAATTATAAAATTCTTGGTGCAATAAACACTAAGAGTTCATTTAGTTTATCTGATTTTTGATTACCTTGGAACATTTTTCCTATAAAAGGAACTTTAGAAACGCCAGGTACAGCATCTTTGGAGGTCGCTACATCATTCTTTTTTATACCACCAATTACAACAATATCCCCATCAGCCACTAATAATTTTGTAGTAATCTCCATTTTATTTATACCAACAGCGCCAGGGTTGGTTCTATCCGGGGTGTCGTTATTAACTTGAATTTCCAAAAGCACGTTTCCATCGCCAATAATACTTGGTGTAATTTTTAAAATCAAAGCTGCATCAACTAATTGCGGTGCAGCATCGCCACTTCCTGGGAGCTGAATTTGAACACCTTGTTTAATTTGTGCAGTTTGATTATCTAAAGAAAATAACTTTGGATTTGAAATTGTTTTGCTTAATCCCTCAGTTTCTAATGCGTCTAACTGGATCTTTAAAACAGCAGAACCTGTTCTTCTAAGAACTCCAATTCCACTGGTAGCAGCACCTACTGCACCTGATTGAAATAAAGTATCATTTGCTGAACCAATCGCAGCTGTTCCAGCTGAAATTGCACCTCCGGTACCCTCTGTTTCACCAACTGTGGATGCACCACCTACTGTTCCGCCAACTCTTTCTCTGTTTCTTGTATAAGCCCCACCTAGTTTTGTTCCTAGCGCTCTTTCGAAACTAGAAGTTGCCTCAACAATAAATGCCTCCATTAAAACTTGTTTTGTTCGAACATCTATTTCTCTAATGACTTTATCAACAACATCTAAATCTTTTTCTTTTCCTCTAACAATAATAGATCTCGTTGTTGGCTCTTCTGTAACCTGTATCGGAATAAATGATCCAGAGGTCGCTGTGGATGTAAATAATTCTGTAATTGTCTTTTTAGCCTCTGCTGGTGAAATATAATATAATCTAAAGATTTCTGAAATGATAGGTTCTACTGA
>CACLEU010000035.1 GCA_902606075.1 uncultured Pelagibacteraceae bacterium | reverse complement strand
ATGCATATCTTGGCTCATTTAATCGTAAGTCACAAGTTACAATCGCTGGTATATTGACTTCAATAGTCTCCAAACCTTCGTCGATTTCTCTTGTAACTTCTAAAGTTTTTTCCTTCACATCTATTTTAGAGGCAAATGTGGCTTGGGGCCAATTTAAAATTGCAGCTAACATTTGGCCAGTTTGATTACAGTCATCATCAATTGCTTGTTTACCCATAAAAACTAAATCTGGATTTTCTTTTTCGACAATCTTTTTTAGTATTTTAGAAACTGCAAGTGGCTCAATTATTCCTTCGACTTTAACATGAATTCCTCTATCAGCTCCAACTGCAAGAGCTTTTCTCACTGTCTCTTGAGATTTATCATCACCAATTGTAATAGCTACTACTTCTTTCGCTTTGCCAGATTCTTTTATTTTAACAGCTTCTTCAATTGCGTTATCATCAGGTGGATTGGTGGACATTTTGACATTATCAGTCACTACACCAGTTCCATCATCTTTAACTCTAATTTGAACATTATAATCAATTACTCTTTTTACAGCTACTAATATTTTCATTATGCCCTCAATAATTTATTTTCTGGATCATAAGGACTTTCATCCAAAATTGTTGCATCATATTTGTCACCTAGAATTTCAACTTTTAACTTTTGTCCAACATTTCCTAATTCTGGTTTTACCATTCCTAGAGCAATTGATTTACCTAATCTAAAACCGTAGTCCCCGCCAGTTGCTCTACCAATTACACTTCCGTTTTCATATATAGGATTGTTTCCCAGAACATCGGCATCTTTTGGATTATGTATTTCCAATGTTACAAGCTTATTATTAAATCCTTTTTCTCTCCATTTGTTTAATGCTTCTAATCCTATAAAACTTCCTTTATTTGGGTGAATAAATCTGTCTAAACCACTTTCATATGGTGAATATTCAATAGACAATTCTGTTCCAACTAACTTATAAGATTTTTCAACCCTTAAACTGTTCATGGCTCTTATTCCGAATGGTTTAATACCTAAATCTTTTCCAGCTTCTACTAGTTTATCAAATATATGATTTTGGTATTCAATTGGATGATGGAGTTCCCACCCAAGTTCTCCAACAAAGTTTACTCTCATTGCATTAACTGGTGCATATCCTACATCTACCATTTTAGAACTTAGCCATTTAAAATTTTCATTAGAAAAATCATCTTTTGATACTCGTTGCATCAACTCTCTTGCTTTTGGACCAGCAACAACTAAAACACCATTGCTGTTAGTTAAATTTTCAAATTGAACTGATCCATCGTCAGGCATCCATCTTAAAATCCAATCATGGTCTAATCTTTGATAAGCCCCAGCAGAAACCAGATAAAAGCTTATTTCACTCTCTCTCATAATTGTAAATTCTGAGTGAACTCCTCCTTTTGTATTTAGTGCATGACAAAGATTAATTCGTCCAGCTTTTTTAGGTAATTTATTTGCTACAAGTTTATCTAAAAAAGCCTCAGCACCAGGTCCTTTAATTCTACATTTTGCAAAAGCAGTCATATCTAAAAGGCCAACTTTTTCTTTTACATTTTTGCATTCTTTTTCTACAGCTGCAAACCATTTAGATCTTCTAAATGACCAATCATCTTTTTGCTCCATTCCATCAGTTGCAAAAAAGTTAGCTCTTTCCCATCCAAATTTTGATCCGAAAACTGCACCTAGATTTTTTAACCTGTCATAACATGGAGCAGTCCTTAATGGTCTTGCCGCAGGTCTTTCTTCATCGGGAAAATGATTTATAAATACATGACTGTAAGCTTCTTCATTTTTTTTAATTAAATATGATTTAGAACAATAATCACCGTATCTTCTTGGTTCTACACCTAGCATATCAATCGTCGGTTCTCCATCAACAATCCATTCAGCTAGTTGCCAACCGGCTCCGCCTGCAGCAGTTATTCCAAAACTATGCCCCTCATTAATCCAAAAATTCTTCAATCCCCAAGCAGGCCCAACAATTGGGTTTCCATCAGGCGTGTAACAAATTGCACCATTATATACTTTCTTAACCCCAACTTCTCCAAAGGCTGGCACTCTGTGAATAGCGCCCTCTATGTGTGGTGCTAACCTATCTAGATCTTCTTGGAATAATTCATACTCTGACTCTTTTGATGGCCCATTAACATAGCATGCTGGAGCTCCATCTTCATAAGGACCCAGAATTAATCCGCCCGCTTCTTCTCTCATGTACCATCTGCTATCACTATCTCTTAAAACGCCCATTTCTGGTAAGCCTTCTTTTTTTCTTTTTTGAATTTCTGGATGAGGTTCTGTTACAATATATTGATGCTCCACTGGTATAACCGGAATATCTAATCCTACCATTTTACCTGTTTGTCTTGCAAAATTTCCTGAACAAGAGATCACATGTTCACACTCTATTGATCCTTTATCTGTTTCAACAATCCAACCATCTTTTGTTTGTTTAATTCCTACAACGTTCGTATTTCTGTAAATTTCTGCGCCTTTGTTCCTTGCGCCTGTTGCTAAAGCTTGTGTTAAATCTGCTGGCTGGATATATCCATCTTCTGGATGCTGAATAGCCCCAACTAAATCTGATGTATTGCACAACGGCCAAATTTCTTTTACTTGATCAGGTGTTAAAAATTTTACATCAACCCCAATTGTTTGAGCAACACCTGCATACTGAAAATATTCGTCCATTCTATCTTTGTTGTTTGCAAGTCTAATATTTGATACTCTGCTTAATCCTACATTTTTTCCAGTTTCTTCTTCTAACTTTCCATACAAGTTAACTGCGTATTTATGTAATTGACCGACTGAATAGCTCATGTTGAAAAGTGGTAATAATCCTGCTGCATGCCAAGTTGATCCAGAAGTTAATTCTTTTCTTTCAACTAAAACAACATCCGACCAACCTTTTTTTGCTAAATGGTATAGGGCACTTACTCCTACTACCCCGCCCCCAACAACAACTACTTTACTTTTAGATTTCACAATATGGTTTTACTAAATTTTGATAATTTACGAAACATAATTTTTTGCTAATCATCTTCAAAGTCTCGCCAATCTTTTATATACATAAGGTATCCTGCAACAGTCACGCTAATAACACCTGCAACCATTCCACAGTTAAGACCCGCTGCTTTCCCCCAAAAATACCATCCAATTTGGGTTGCACCAATAGGTGGTAAACAAAGGATTGCCATTAAAATTGGGATTCTTAAATAAAATGGAGGCTTGGACATTTTGTGAAATTACCAAAATAAGGATTTTAATATATAATTCTAATGACGCACTATGACAAAGAAAATATTAATTATATTAAGTATTTTAGCTCCTTTTATAACTTTTTACTTAATTAAATTTGCTTTTAAATTATCAGATAAAAAAATACCTATCTTTGCTCTTTCTTTAGTTAGCGTAATACTTTTAATGTTAACTT
>CACLEU010000034.1 GCA_902606075.1 uncultured Pelagibacteraceae bacterium | reverse complement strand
CTGCTGTCAAGTTCAAATTTTCTCTGTTTTTTTCTAACTCGAATAAGTCAAAATAATTAATGTTATTTTTATCAATTATTCTATCAGAATACTTCTTTGTTCCACTATAGGTATCTGTATTTAAAAAATAAACTTCCTCAAAACCGTCCCTATCTATATCACAAGCCGCAACACCAATAGTTTTTCTAGATCGATCTAAAAAAATTTCCTCTTGGATTATGTTTTTTAATTTGCCATCAATGTAGCTTAAAGCTAGGTTTGGATAACCAAAACCTGTGACTATAAACTCATTATTTCCATCTGTATTGATATCTGTAACCGAAACACCATAACTTAGCCTGCTTTCATTAATCTCTATAATATTTGAAATATCTTCAAAAAATTCTGCACGAGAACTATTAATCGATAATATTAAAAAAAAAATAATTAATAAATTGTATAAAGAAATTATCTTTTTGATGAACATTTTTTAGAGCAATATTTAACTTTTTCCCAGTTTAGCCTCCACTTTTTTCTCCACTTAAAGGACCTTTCACAAACTGGGCACAACTTAGTTGGTAGGTTTTGTTTTTTCATCAAGTTGATGTTTGTTTTTTAAAAATAAAAAATAAGCTACAAATTCATAAGCATAATGAAATAAGATAAATAAAGGTTTAAAACTCAAAATTTTTGCTAGAAAATTATATTTTGGTATTTTTGACCAGATAATTATAAATGCTTTTGCTCCCCCTATAACTTGTCCGTCGTTAATCACATGTAATCTCCTTAAAAGTTCTTCTCTAGATTTTGATGTTAAATCTACTGCCTGCTGATTGTTAGTAATATCAACCCATTCTAAGTTATCATCAGAATTTTTTTTGTAATGATCAATTTCGAGTTTACAAATATTACATGAATTGTTAAAAAAAACTTTAACTGGCATTAGTATTTTCCTTTATAAACTTATCAGCCGCAGCTAGTATAACTTTCTTCCTCGGGGCATTCATCTTGTCAAATATTCTTACCATCATTGATAATCTTGGATTTTTTAAAAAAAATGATCTATTCTTGTTTATAAATCTCCAGTAAAGACCGTCCATAATATTGCACCATTCACCTTTTTTAAAATCCATCATTTTAAGAAAATAGCTTGACCCACAAATGTAAGGTTTAGTAGCAAATATTCCTCCGTCACTAAACAATCCCATACCATATACATTTGGAGACATTACCCAATCGGATGAATCTACAAACATCTCCATAAACCATTTGTAAACATATATTGGTTCAATCTCACAAAGATTCATAATGTTGGATAATATCATTAATCTCTCTATATGATGTGACCAACCATGATCATTTGCATTTTTGATCGCATAATCTAAAGGTGGAAGACCTGTATTTCCTTGGTACCAAGTATGTTTCATTTTTCTATTATGTTTAAAAAAATTCCCAGTCTCCAATTTACTATAAAAATTTTGATAGATTCCTCTCATAAATTCTCGCCAACCTATTACTTGCCTAATATATCCTTCCAGAGAATTTATTCTAATTTTTTTCTTTTTATGGCTTTCTAAAATTTTCTCTAAAATTATTTCTGGAGTTATTAACCCTAAATTTATATAGGGACTAAGAGCGCTGTGGAATAATATATTGTTATTTTGATCAACTGCATCCTCATAATCACCAAATAAATTAGATTTTTCTTTTATGAAAAATTCTAATAATTTTAGAACATCTTTATATTCAGTTGCAAACCAAAAATTTTCAGTTGAACCAGGGTGTGTTGCAAATTTCTTTTCTATAATGTTTTTTAGTTTTTTTGTGTGAACTGTGTGAGTGATTTTGGGAAATGTGGGAACCTTAGTTCCTTTGGGTAGTTTTTTTCTATTATCTTCGTCAAAGCTCCATTTACCACCTACAGGATCTTCACCATTCATTAAGATGTTCATTTTTCTTCTAGTTTCTTTGTAAAAAACTGCCATGAATGGTTTTTTTGATTTAGATAAATATTTTTTGAAATCTTCTCTGCTATTAAGAAACATTGGAGACGTAATTATGTTGAGTTTTATTTTGTACTTATTAGAAAAATCTATAATTTTTTTTTCGAATGGCTTATCTTCGATTTCAAAACATGAAATTTCACTAATTTTATTTTTTTTTAATACCTTTTTGATTTTTGAAAGATAATCATCTTTAAAAGCCAAATCTTCAATTTTAGAATAGGTAATTTTAAAGTTGTTCTTTTTTAAATTCTCAAAAAATGATCTCATTGATGACAGAAATAATAGGATCTTAAGTTTATGATGTTTTTCATATGTGCATAAACCGTTATCCTCTGCCATGAAAAAAAGATGGTCTTTTTTGAAGCGGTTTAGGTATTTTAATGGAAATAATTGATTTCCAAGTATAATAAATAATTTCATAATTTATTTATAAATACTATTATAAGATATGTCAGGAAAATATTTAATTTTTGGTGCGACAGGTTCTATCGGCTCAAACTTAGCCAAATTGATGGCCAGTAAAAATCAAGATGTTCAACTCATAGGTCGAGATGAAAATGGTCTTAATTCATTATCATCTGAGCTTGGTTGTAAGTACAATGTTGTTGATGTTTTAGACGAACAATCAATTAAAAATTTAAAAAATGAATTCGAGGGGCAGGATATTTCTGGGATAGCATATTGTGTTGGCTCTATTGATCTTAAACCTGTTCGTGCTGTTAAAAAAGATGACCTTATGAAATGCTTTGATTTAAATTTTTTTCCAATATTTGAAACTATTAAAAACTTTCAGGATAATTTAAAAAAAAATAAAGGCTCTATAGTTATGTTTTCAACAGTTGCAGTTCAAAGAGGATTTACTAATCATAGTATTATTGCGTCTGTGAAAGGCGCTATCGAAGGGCTCACAGTATCATTAGCAGCCGAGTTTGCCCCTAATATAAGAGTTAATTGTATTGCACCCAGTTTAACTAAATCAAAAATAGCTGAGCCAATATTAAAAAATAAATTAATTGCGGAGGGTGTAGCTAAGGCTCACCCAATGAAAAGAGTGGGTGAAGGAAGAGATGCAGCCGCAATGGCACAATTTTTATTATCTGAAGATAGCTCATGGATAACTGGCCAGATAATAGGCGTAGACGGTGGAAGATCAAAATTATCATAATATATTTTTAATTTTTTTGTATTAGTGTAATGTCGTTTATTAATAAACTTAGTTGTGAATAAAATTTCTACAGAAGAATTATTTCAAATTGCTTACAATCATTTACAAAATAAAAATTATATTAAATCAATTGAGTTATTTAATAAAATCCTAACCCACTTTCCTGAAAATTTATCAGTTTTGAGAAATTTGCTACACGCGTATGCTTTTTCTGGAGACTTTCGAAACGCAGAAAATACGATTAAAAAAGTTTTAAAATTAAATGAAAAAGAGCCTTATGCTTATCAGTT
>CACLEU010000033.1 GCA_902606075.1 uncultured Pelagibacteraceae bacterium | reverse complement strand
TCAATAGCAATCTTCTTAGGTTGAGCTTTAATTCTTTTGATAACATTATATACTGTAGATCCATTATATAGGGAAAGTTGCTTTCCATTTAAATTAATTTTGATTTTTTTAATTTTTTTCATTATGTATTGTTTATGGCTTTTAAAATACTTTTTATAAATGGTCCAAATCTTAATCTATTAGGAGAAAGAGAACAATCACAATATGGATCAATCACATATGACAAGCTTAAAGACCTTTGTATTAAAAAGTCAAATGAATTAGATATTAAACTTGAATTTGTTCAGTCTAATATTGAAGGCGAAATAGTCACATGGATACAAGGGGCAAAAGATACCCAAGACGGAATAATAATTAATGCAGCTGGATTTACTCATACTTCTGTTTCTATTAGAGATGCTCTACAAATATATAATAAAACAAAAATAGAGTTACACATATCAAATATATATAAAAGAGAAGAATTTAGGAAAAAATCTTTAATTAGTGATGTAGTAACAGGGGGTATATTTGGATTAGGGAGTCACGGTTATATTTCCGCCATAATAGCAATGCATAAAATACTTGAAGATGAAAATAAATAAAACATTAATTGAAGAATTAGCAAATTGTTTAGAGGAAAATAACCTTACAGAATTAGAGTACTCAGAAAAAGAGATAAAAATTAAAGTTGCAAGAAACACTTTAAAAGAGAGTGGTAAAGTTCAATTTGTAGAAGAGATTAAAAAAGTTAATAACGACAAGATTGATGGGACTAAAATCAAATCTCCAATAATAGGTACTGCTTATCTTGCACCAGAACCAGGTGGTAAAAAATTTATCGAGCTTGGAAAAAAAATAAAAAAGGGAGACACCGTTATGATTGTAGAAGCAATGAAAACAATGAATCATGTTCCATCGACTAAAGATGGTGTCATAAAAAAAATTGCAGTGGAAGATGGTCAACCTGTTGAATATGGCCAAACTCTAGTAATTCTTGAGTAATGTTCAAAAAAATTCTAATAGCGAACAGAGGTGAAATTGCGGTAAGAATAATAAGAGCTTGTAAAGAATGGGGTATTCAAACTGTTGCTATTCATTCAGATGTGGATAAAGAAAGTATGCATGTAAAATTAGCTGATGAAAGTCTGTGTGTGGGTTCTAGACAACCAGTTGATAGTTATTTAAATATTCCATCTATCTTATCTGCTATCGAGGTTACAAATTCAGATGCTGTACATCCTGGTTATGGTTTTTTATCTGAAAATTATAATTTTGCTAAAATATTAAAAGATAACAATATTAAGTTTATTGGTCCATCTCCTGAAATTATAAAGATAATGGGAGATAAGATTGAAGCAAAAAAAACTGCAAAAAAATATGGAATACCAGTTATTGAAGGATCTGAAGGAGGTGTATCAAGCCTGGACTTAGGTAAAAAAATTGCAAAAGAAATTGGTTATCCAATTTTAATTAAAGCTGCTGGTGGAGGGGGTGGTAAAGGCATGAAAGTTGTTAAAAGTGAAGATGAATTTGACAACCTTTTTTTGACAGCAAAATCAGAAGCAAAAAAATTTTTCGCAAATGATGAACTGTATATTGAAAAGTTTTTTCAAAATCCACGACATATTGAAGTTCAAGTATTATCTGGTAAAAATAGAACTGTTCATTTACATGAGAGAGACTGTTCAGTTCAAAGGAGGCATCAAAAGTTAATTGAAGAGACCCCAAGCCCAGTATTAAATGATAATTTAAGAAGTGATTTATTTAATAAAACAGTCAAAATGGTTTCACAAATTGGCTATGAAGGTGCTGGCACAGTTGAATATATTTATGAAAAAGGAAAATTTTATTTTTTAGAAATGAATACTAGAATACAAGTTGAGCATCCAGTATCAGAAATGGTCACTGGAATTGACATAGTTAAGGAACAAATATGGATAGCTTACTCGGGTGATACGGCTTTAAACCAATCAGATGTAAATCCTAGAGGTCATGCTATAGAATGTAGAATTAATGCGGAAGACCCTAGTAAAAATTTTCAACCATCACCAGGTTTAATTGGAATGTGCCATCAGCCTTCTGGATTTAGAACAAGAGTAGATGGTTCAATTTATCAAGGATACAATGTTACACCCTATTACGATAGTATGATTTGCAAGCTAATATGCCATGGCAGAAATAGAACTGAAGCAATACAAAGAACTCTTAGGTCATTAGATGAATTTGTGATTGAAGGAATTACTACTACAATAGATTTGCACAAAATATTACTTAAACACAAGAAATTTATTAATTCTGATTTTAATGTAACTTGGCTTGATAAAGATAAATTAGTTTAATAGCATTTCAATATCCATAGATCATATACTGGATGATCAAAAACTTGAATTGACGGGCTAGATGAAAATGTCCATCCATTAAATACAAACACTTCATTATTATTTTTATTATTAAGATCCTTTACTTGCAAATACGATGTAATTTCTGGATTATCATCAAATTCAGAATTTTTACATTTCAGGACTTTGAGAACTAAATTTTTAAAATTGTAATCTTCTCCAATTTTGATTTGGACTAATTTATTTTTAGAACTTAACTTGTCTAATATTTTTATATCAACTGTTTTGCCAAAATAAACTAATTCTTTTGCAATCGTAATATTTTGATAACTTGTAAACAATAATAGCAATAAAAAAAAAAATTTACTCTTTCCAAGATTTGTATTTTTTATAGTCATTTTTATCATCTTTATTAGGGTGAAAGGCATTAGATGTCCCAGTTTGATTCGGAGTATTTTTTTTTTGCCAATCAAATTTTTTTAATTCATGACTATGTTCAATTTTGTTATTTAAATGATGTATCCATGAATACCACTCATTGGGTATTTTGGTTGCATCTACTTCTCCATTATAAATAACCCATCTTTTTCCATTTTTGTTTTGATAATATTTATTTTCAAAGTAATCTTTACCTTTATACTTCCCATAAAAAAGAGTGTAAATTCTGGTACCTAAAGTTTGGAGACTACCACTCCATGAAAATTATAATAAATTAATGAATTCAAAAAACGCTGACATGCAAAACATTAATTATGTGGGAGGCGCTGGATCAACAACAGCTGCGCAATTCTTACAAAGATTTATAATAAACAAAACTCCCTGGGCTCATTTAGATATCGCTGGTATGGCATTTTCAAAATATGCAGGCTCTCTTAATTCAAGTGGTGCCACTGGATACGGTGTGAGACTTTTGAATAAGTTTGTTGAGGATAATTATGAGTAATATGGAAGAAACTTTATCAATAATAAAACCAGACGCCGTGGAACGAAAACTAGAGGATAAAATTAAAAATATATTCATAAAAAATAATTTCGAAATTGTAAAAGAAAGATGCTGAACAATTTTATAAAGTTCATGAGACAAAACCATTTTACAGTGATTTATGTAATTACTTATCGTCTGGTCCTGTATTAGTTATGGTTTTAAAGAAGAATAATGCTATTTTAGAAAACAGGAAAATCATGGGTGCAACCAATCCAAAAGAAGCTGAATTAGGTACAATTAGAAAAGAATTTGGAATTTCTATAGATAAAAATTCTGTTCACGGATCAGATAGTAAAGAAAATGCAGAAAAAGAAATCAACTTTTTTTTTAAAGAGTGATTAAAACTTTCTTTATTGCTTTAGGATAAATCTTATGTTCTAATTTTAGAACTTTTCTT
>CACLEU010000032.1 GCA_902606075.1 uncultured Pelagibacteraceae bacterium | reverse complement strand
AAGTCCAAATGTGATTGTAGAGTTTGCAAGACTATACGGTTTCCAAATTGATTTTCAGAGAGATATTAGGAAAAACGATACTTTTCAAATTGTTTATGAAACTTTTGTGGACGAAAATGGAAAAATTTTTGAAAATGGAAATATTATATATGCTAATTTAATTTTAAGAGGACAAAGTAATCAACTTTATTATTTCCCAAAAAAAAATCATGACGGTCATTATGATGAAAACGGTAAAAGTGTAAAAAAGGCCTTGATGAAAACTCCGATTAATGGATCCAGGTTATCTTCATCTTTTGGGATGAGAAAACATCCTATACTTGGATATAATAAGATGCATAGAGGAACAGATTTTGCTGCACCAGAAGGTACGCCAATAATGGCATCGGGTGATGGTATAATAATGAAAGCTGGATGGTGTGGAGGCGGAGGTAACTGCGTTAAAATAAAACATAACAAAACATATCAGACAATATATGCTCATATGAAAAATTTTTCTAATATTTCTGTACCAGGCAATAGAGTTAAACAAGGACAAATTATTGGTTATGTGGGTTCAACAGGTTTATCTACCGGACCGCATTTACATTATGAGGTTATAGAGAATGGTAAAAAAATTAATTCACAACTTCTTAAACTTCCACCGGGTAAATCTTTAGATGGCATGAATAGAAAACAGTTTGAGATTGTAAGAATTAAAACCGATGTGTTAAAATCAGATCTGATAGCAAAGTTTTAATTATTTTCAACAGAGGTTTGTTGTTTTTCTCTCTGTCTTTCTTTTTGTTCTGCGGATATTCTTAAAAAATGATCAGCATACTGATAATAGTTTTCAGAAAGTATTTTGTCTCCATTTGAAAGGGCTTCTCTAGCTAATTCATTATATTTTAATATTAACTTTTCCACATTTCCGTTATTTCTATTATTCTTTCTTCTGAACCCATTTTCTCTGTTGCCAAATTCTGAATTTAATCTATTTATTTCATTAGGTCTTTTAAAGGGTCTGTCGTGTGAACCTCTGTTTCTAATTCTTTTTTGATGATTTTTAAATGGTCTCATTAAATGTTATGGTAATTTTGTAGATACTATACATCTTTCTATATTTGATAAGTCTTTAATTGTTTTGTTAACAAAAAAATTATTTTTTTTTAAAGATTCTATCACTTTGTACTTTTGGTTATTGCCAATTTCAATAATTAATTTTCCATTGTTTTTTAATAATTGTGAAGATTTTATAATTACCTTCATCAACATCTGAGTTCCATTAGAACCTCCATCAAGGGCTTTTAATGGCTCGTGTTTGCTTACATCCAAATATTTAAGATGTTTATTATCAATATAAGGAGGATTACTTATGATTAAATCATATTTATCTCTTTTAAAATTGTCAACATCTGTTTTAAAAATTTTGATTCTATTTTTAATTTTATGTAAATTTACATTGATATTTGCTACTTTTAATGCTTTTTCACAACAATCAATGCCATGTGCATAACAATTTTTTCTCTCTTTTAAAATAGAAATGATTAAACACCCAGAACCTATGCCTATTTCTAATAGCTTTTTTCTTTGATTTATTGCAATAATTTTCAGTGCCTCTTCAACCAAATGTTCAGTTTCTGGTCTTGGAACAAGCACATTTTTATTTATAAAAAATTCGTTTTTCCAAAATTCTTTTTTGTTTAAAATATATGCTAAAGGTTCTTTATTATTTCTTCTTTTTATATTTGATAAAAATTTTTTGTAACTAGCTGAATTTATAGCTTTTTCAAGATTGAGAATAAGTTTTTCTTTTGAAATGTTAAGACTTTCTGATAATAAAACTTCAGCATCAATTTTATAAGAGTCAATTTCGTTAGATTTTAACAAATTATAACCCTTATTAAGCGCTTGTAAAAAATTCATTTTTCTAAATTCTTGAGTTCTTCCTCCTGGGCATGAAGACTTAAACTCTCGATTATCTCATCAAATACCTCACCTTGCATAAATTCCTCTAATTTATGCAATGTTAAATTTATTCTATGGTCTGTAACTCTTCCTTGAGGAAAATTATAGGTCCTAATTCTCTCCGATCTATCACCTGAGCCAATTTTATTTTTTCTGTCTATTGATCTTGCGTCCTCTAACTTTTTTCTTTCAAATTCATATATTCTAGATCTCAAAATTTTAAGACCTTTTTCTTTATTTCTTATCTGAGATTTTTCATCTTGTTGACTTACAACTATACCTGTAGGAATATGAGTAATTCTTACCGCTGAATCTGTTGTATTTACACTTTGTCCACCAGGTCCACTACTTCTAAAAACATCAATTCGTAAATCTTTGTCGTCAATTTTTACATCAAGTTCTTCTGCCTCTGGCAAGACAGCAACTGTTGCTGCAGAAGTATGTACCCTTCCTTGGGTCTCAGTTTGAGGAACCCTTTGAACTCTATGCACCCCGCTTTCAAATTTTAAAGAAGAGTAAATATTTTTTCCTTTTATGCTGGCAATAACTTCCTTTAATCCCCCAGCATCACTTTTTGAAATACTGATTAATTCTAATAACCAACTTTTTCTAATACTTACTTTCTCGTACATCTTATATAAGTCTGCTGCAAACAAACTTGCCTCCAGCCCGCCAGTTCCAGCCCTGATTTCTATAATTGCATTTTTTTTATCAGCATCATCTCTTGGAAGTAAAAATAATTTTAATTTTTTTTCGTTGAACTTTTTATTTTTAAAAAGTTCATCTAATTCAGTCCTGGCCAAATCTCTGATTTCTTGATCAGAACCATTATCATTTAATATCTTCTCTAAACCTTTTTCAGTTTCATCGAATGATAAATATTGTTTTGCATTTATCAAAATTTCATTTAAATCTGAATATTCTTTAGAAATTTTGGCAAAATTTTTTTTATCAATTTTATCAGATGAAAGCTCTTGTTCTAATAATTGATGTCTAGAGACTATTTCTCTTACCTTATCGATTGGTATCATGATTTATTTTTTGTTTAATATTTCAGTTTCTTTTTTTTCAACTAAAGAAACTACTTGAGAGATAATCTCATCATTGCTTATTTTTTTATTTTGTATTCCATTAAGGTACAACATGTTGCTGTTTTTTCCACCACCAGTAATACCTATCTCTGTTTGTGAAGCTTCACCAGGTCCATTAACAACACATCCAATAATTGACAGTGTTATTGGTGTTTTTATATGTGATAACTTTTCCTCGAGTTTTTTTACAGTTTCGATGACATCAAAACCCTGTCTTGCACAAGACGGGCATGATATTATTTTAACGCCTCTTGATCTTAAATTTAAAGATTTCAAAATTTCATTCCCAATTTTAATCTCTTTAACAGGGTCGTCGGAAAGAGACACTCTTAGAGTATCTCCAATACCTTCGAGTAACAAAACACCCAATCCGATAGAAGATTTTACGCTACCTGGAACGAAACTACCAGATTCGGTTACACCTAAATGTAAAGGGTAATCTGTTTTTTTTGATAATTGTCTATAAGCTGCAATTGATAAATACACATCAGATGATTTTACACTAATTTTAATTTGATCGAAGTTATTGTCCTCTACTAATTTTATATTCCTTAATGCACTTTCTACTAAAGCCTCCGGACAAGGTTCTTTATATTTTTCTAATAAATCTCGTTCAAGAGATCCAGCATTAACACCAATTCTTATTGAGCATCCATTATATTTAGCTGACTTAACAACTTCTGCTAACTTATCTTTACTGCCTATGTTACCAGGATTGATTCTTAGACACTTTGCACCATTGTCAGCGGCCTCTAATGCTCTTTTATAGTGAAAGTGTATGTCTGCAATTATTGGTACTTTAGAATGTTTGCAGATTTCTTTAAGTGCATTTGTGGAATTTTCATCCGGGCATGAAACTCTAACTAGGTCTGCCCCCTCATTAGCAAGTTCCTCTATCTGTTTAGTTGTTGCCGATATATCAGTTGTAAGAGTATTGGTCATTGATTGGACAGATATAGAATTTGAACCTCCAATTTTTACATC
>CACLEU010000031.1 GCA_902606075.1 uncultured Pelagibacteraceae bacterium | reverse complement strand
AGCTGGAATGAGTGGTTAAAAGTTAAAGAGAAATTAGCAATTGAAATTAAACAGATAGTAGAAAAAAAACAAAGCCTCTTTTGCTTTTCCTAGTCAGTCCATTTATGTCGAAAAAAAATGATAGCAATATTTTATTTATTATTACAAATATTAAAATTGTATTCATATGTCGTGATAGCCAATGTCATTATAAGCTGGCTGGTTGCTTTTAACGTTATAAATACATCAAATAGATTTGTTTATTTAGTTCTAGATTTTACATACAGATTAACTGAACCCTTTTTGAGAAAGATAAGAGGTTTTTTGCCAAATTTGGGGGCCATTGATATTTCCCCAGTCGTCCTTCTTTTGTTGATATGGTTTCTAGAAATGTGTATGAAACTTTACATAGCACCATTAATTTTTTAACTTAAAATGATTATTATTGACGGAAAAAAAACTGCTGCAGATCTGAGATTAGATTTAAAGAATGAAGTCGATAATCTAAAAAAAAAATTTAATAGAGTTCCTGGTTTATCAGTTATACTTATTGGGGAATATGCTCCTAGTAAAATTTATGTGCGTAACAAAGAAAAATCAGCAGTAGAAATAGGCCTTAAATCAGAGATTATAGAATATCCTGAAACAGTGGATGAAAAGACCGTTTTGGATAAGATTCATGAGCTTAATAAAGATGAAAATGTTTCTGGTATTTTGGTACAACTACCTCTTCCAAAACATATTAATAACAAAAAAGTTATTGATGCAATTAATCCAAATAAAGATGTAGATGGGTTTCATCCTTATAATGTAGGAAGTTTATCCTCAGGCTATGAAAGCTCTATTCCCTGTACTCCTCTTGGATGTCATTTACTTATTAAAACAATAGAACCAAATCTAAATGGAAAAAGGGCAGTAGTTTTAGGGAGATCCAATTTAAACGGAAAACCAATGACCCAACTTTTACTAAAAGAAAATTGCACGGTAACTATTGCTCATTCAAAAACGAAAAATTTAAAAGAGGAATGTCTAAAAGCAGATATTCTTGTAGTTGCTGTAGGAATCCCAAAACTTGTGAAAGGTGATTGGGTTAAAAAAGATTCCATTGTAATTGATGTTGGAATAAATAAAACAGCAGAAGGAATTGTTGGTGATGTAGACTTTGAGGAAGTTTCTAAAACTGTAAAAGCTATAACCCCAGTACCTGGTGGGGTTGGACCTATGACAATTGCTTGTCTGTTAAAAAACACAATAGAGTGCTTTAAAAGAGCACTAAAGGACTAAATTCCCTCACATTAGGCCAAGCCAAACCAAAATATTTATTTAGAAAATTTTAGTAGGATATTTGATTTCTTTTAAGTTTTCATATTAAGCAATTAATGTATAAGAACTTCAAAATATGACTAATACTATTCGAAACATTACAATTATTGCTCATGTTGATCACGGCAAGACAACCATGATTGATTCATTAATGAAACAGAGTGGATCATTTAGAGAAAATGAAATTGTAGAAGAAAGGTTAATGGACTCTGGAGAACTAGAAAAAGAGAGAGGAATTACAATTTTAGCAAAACCAGCGTCAATTAATTGGCAAGGTTCACGAATAAATATTATAGATACACCAGGTCACAGAGATTTTGCAGCCGAAGTTGAACGTGTTTTAAGTATGGCAGATGGAGCTTTATTACTTATAGATTCTGCAGAGGGAGTAATGCCCCAAACAAAATTTGTACTATCAAAAGCTCTTAAACAAGGACTTAAGCCAATTGTAGTAATTAATAAATTGGATAAATTAGATCAAAGAGCTGAGGAAGTTTTAGAAGAAACCTTTGATTTATTTGTGAGTTTAGACGCAAATGAGGAACAGTTAGATTTTCATGTAATTTACGCTAGTGGAAGAGCTGGTTGGGCAAGTAAAGAAATAGAAGGTTCTAGAAAAAATCTTCACCCATTATTAGATTTGATTATTGAACATGTTAAACCCGCAGACCTTGATAAGAAAAAACCTTTTGCAATGTTATCTACTCTATTATACGCAGATACTTTTTTAGGCAGAAGTTTAGTTGGAAGAATATCACAAGGTACCGCTAAGGCTAACCAAAAAATTAAGGCAATCAATTTACATCGTAAAAAAGTTGATGAAGGCAGATTAACTAAAATTTTTAGATATGAGGGAACTAAAAAAGTTCCAATTGAAGTTGGTGAAGCCGGTGACATTGTTGTAATTGCTGGATTAGAAAATGCAAATGTTGCTGATACTATTTGCGATATTGATGTAAATGATCCTATACCTGCAACACCAATAGATCCACCAACTATGTCAATTAAAATAACAGTTAATAGCTCACCACTTTCTGGAACAGAGGGAAAAAAGCTAACAAGCACTCAAATTAGAGATCGTTTAATTTTAGAAGCTCAAAATAATGTTGGTATTACTTTTTCAGAAAATGAAAATAAAGATGCATTTGAAATTAGTGGCAGAGGTGAATTAATGCTTGAAATTTTATTAACACAAATGAGACGTGAAGGTTTTGAAATGACGGTGAGCCCTCCAAAAGTGTTATTTAGAAAAGATAAAAATGGAAACAAATTAGAACCTATTGAAGAAATTACAATCGATCTAGATGAGGAATATTCTTCAAAAGTAATTGATTCAATGAATAGAAGAAAGGGTAAATTAATCGACCTTAAAGATACTGGTAAAAATAAAAAAAGATTAGTTTTTCATGCACCAACAAGAGGTTTAATGGGATATACAAGTAAGTTTTTAACATTAACAAAAGGTAATGGAGTGATTAATAGAATATATCATTCTCACGGAAAGTATGAAGGCGATATGGAGGGACGAAAAAATGGTGCATTAATTTCAATGGAAAATGGAAAAGCGGTTGCTTTTGCAATATTTAACTTACAGGCAAGAGGTGAAATGTTTGTTACTCATAATGATCCTGTTTATGTTGGAATGATAGTGGGACTTGCACCTAAAGCTGGAGATTTGCAAATTAATGTTATGAAGGGAAAAAAATTAACTAACATGAGAACACAAGGAACTGATGAAAATGTTGTGCTAACTCCAGTAAGAAAAATGTCAATTGCTGAACAATTAAGTATTTTAAATACTGATGAAGCATTAGAAATTACTCCTAAATCCTGCAGATTAAGAAAAGCTATACTTAATCCTCATGAAAGAAAAAAAAATGAAAAAGTATCAGCTAGATCAATTGCTTGATTAAAAATTAAATAGAATTCTTTTTTACAAAGATATGAAAAACTTTTCAGAACTAAATCTTAATCCGTCTCTAATGCAATCAATAACAAGAATGCATTTTAAAATCCCAACGCCAATTCAAGCACAGGCTATTCCCCCTGCTCTTATTGGAAAAGATATTTTGGGGACAGCACAAACCGGTACGGGCAAAACACTTTGTTACGGAATTGCATGTATTAATAATCTTTTAAATAACAAAGATAGTAACGCACTTATTATATGTCCAACTCGTGAGTTAGCAGTTCAAGTTGAAGATGTTCTTAGAGGATTAATAGTCGATAATATGAATATTAAATCTGCTGTACTTATTGGTGGTCAATCTATGCAAAAACAATTGAGGCAACTACAAAAACGCCCAAGATTAATTATTGGAACACCTGGACGCCTCAACGATCACCTAAAAAGAAAAAGTCTTAAATTGCATCAATTATATTTCTTAGTCCTTGATGAAACAGATAGAATGCTGGATATGGGTTTTACCCCCCAAATAGAACAGATATTAAAGTTTATACCAAAAAAACATCAAACATTATTATTTTCAGCCACTTTGCCTCAAAACATTCTTAATATTACTGAAAGATATCTGAACGACCCAATAAGAATAAAAGTCGGATCAACGACAACGCCTATTTCAAAAATTAAACAAGAAGTTATCCAAGTAAATGAGAGTGAGAAATATAATAAATTGCTAGATGAACTTTATAAAAGAAAAGGATCTATTTTAGTTTTTGTAAAAACGAAGCGTAACGCGGATAAAATAGCAGATCGCTTACATGATGATGGCCACCACTGTGATTGTATGCATGGAAATTTAAGACAGTCAAAAAGGCAAAGAACTTTAATTGCGTTTCGTTCAGGTAAAATACGTATTCTAATTAGTACCGAGCTTGCTGCTAGAGGTTTAGATGTTCCATCCATACAACATGTAATTAACTATCACCTTCCGCAAGTCCCAGAAGATTTTATTCATAGAATTGGGAGAACAGCAAGAGCTGGTTCAGAAGGCTCTGCTCTTACTTTTATTACTCCTAATGATATGCAAATGTGGAACGAAATTCAAAGGTTAATCAATCCAAATTTTAAAACTGAATTTAAGAACATTAAAAAAAGATTCAACAAAAACAAGAGAGGT
>CACLEU010000030.1 GCA_902606075.1 uncultured Pelagibacteraceae bacterium | reverse complement strand
TGATTTATTAATCTATCTTTTCTAAATTTAATTAATTCAATCATTTTTTCATATTTAATCTCAGGGTGGTACTGAATTCCCCATATTTCACTTTTTTCATGTTTAAAAGATATGCTTGAAATTTTATTTACCTTATTAGAGGCTAGTAAAATTGCATTTTTTGGCAAAGTAACAACTTCGTCAAAATTAAAAGCTGGAGAACAAAATTTATTTTTTTTACCCTTGTAAATAGGATGTTTTTGTCCATTTGAATTTAATTCAATATCAAATGCTATGCCTATATGAGATCCATTTGTTGATTTCTTTACCGTCCCTCCCGCAGCAACTACAGCAACCTGCATGCCCCAACAAATCGCTAAAATTTTTTTTATTCTTTTTTGACATTCTTTCATGAACATTATTTGTCTTTTGATCTCATTAGTATCGTTGTAAATATTTAAACTACTCCCACCCCAAACTGACCCATCATATTTTTCTAAATTTTTAACATTTTCAAGAATTTTTGAGTCTGCAGATGGGTTAACAACGTCTAATTCTATGTCTTTTGTGATATGTGATAAACTATCTTTTAAACTTTCTGTGTGAGTTTGAATACCAGCATTTTTAAAATTTTGATTTTCTTCCTGTAAATTGCCTTCAACGATTAATAGTTTAATTGTCATATCTAAAAATTAATAAAAATCACCAACTGATTTCTAATTTTTTATTATCGCATATACAATCGATAATACTTAACATGAGTGGAAAGTCTTTTTTACCCAAATCTTCTTTAATTTTTGTACCAACTTCGATTGCAAGTTCTGCACCTTCAACTGTAACTTCATTCATAAATTTTTCTTTTGCTTCTTTGTACAAATAACCTTCCCCTAAGTATTTTCCCATTTGACTATTTCTTCCACCTATAGCACTGACATATAAATCTCCTAAACCAGCTAATCCATATACAGTGTCTGATTTACCTCCATAATGGGTAACAAATTTTGCCATTTCAGAAATTGATTTATGTATCAATGAAGCAGATGTATTATAAAAATATTTTGACTTAATTTTATTGTCTGCTGATGAACTGCTTAAACCTTCCGATGCACCTATTATCATAGAGTATAAATTTTTTATTGCTCCAGATAATTCCACTCCATTTAAATCGTCTGAGACTTCTGTCGAATAATAGTTTGTGGTTATAACTTTTTGTAAACTTTTAGCCTCAGAAATATTATTGCTTGCAATTAACGTACTTGTTCTAATTTTATTTGCTAGACCAGCGGCTAAACAAGGTCCTTTAATAGCGGAAATGTTATTAATTCTAATTCCTTTCCCACTTAATAATTTTTCAATTTTATCAGAAATTGTACTTAATTTATTGTTAACAATTGAAAGACCTTTTGTTAGAAGTACAATTGAAGTCTTATTGTTTAATTTTTCTGCAAAATTATCAACAAACCAATCAATTCCAACAGAGCTTACTCCAACGACTATAATATCCGGTTTATCTTTTATTAATGCATCAAGCTTTTGAATTTTTTCTATTTGCATTTTAGATGGTAAATTAATATTTAATTTTGGGTGTAAATGATTATTTGATTTCATGGTATCAATTAAATTGTCCTCAAGATGAGTCCCTATCAACGAAACATTATTGTTATTTTCCACACATGGTATAGAAAAGGCTGATCCCATTGCTCCTGCACCAATAATTAAAATATTTTTCATGATATAAAATCTTTTTAATCAAATTAATACTTAGTATTATAAATTGATATAAAATTTTTGATAGTTGTATAGCGATTAATTTTAATGGAGTATAAAAAAAAGGCCCCATATATGAATATGGGGCCTTTTTTAAATTAGTTAATTAAACGTTACCTTTTTTTAGTTGTTCAGCAAGATATTCACCTTGTCTGATTGCTAATGCGGTAATCGTTAATGTTGGGTTACATGCTGCACCTGTAGTCATGACAGAACCATCTGATACGAAAAGGTTTTTCACATCATGACATCTGCCGTGTTTATCTACAACACCATCTTTTGCCTTAGCACTCATTCTCATAGAGCCAAGATTGTGTGTGTGTGGATATGGTGTAACTCTGTATGTTTGTTTAGCACCAACAGCTTTGTAGATAGCTTCACCTTTTTCATATGCATGATTTCTCATTGCAGTATCATTAGGGTGATCATCAAAGTGAACGTTAGGAGCAGGAAGACCAAAAGCGTCTTTAGCAGATCCTAATGTTATTCTGTTGTTTTTTTGAGGCATATCTTCACCTACAATCCACATACCAGCCATATTTTGATATCCATCCATCATGTCGGCAAATTTCTTGCCCCATCTACCTGGATCTAAGAAAGCACCTAAGAATGACGGTCCTAATGCTAATGTTTCAAGATAGTATCCGCCTACGAAACCTCTTTTAGGATTATGTTTTACTTCATCTGCTAAAAACCCAGCCATAGTCTCACCTCTATAGAAGTTAACTGGTTTATCAAATGTCGCATAAACTGATCCTGTTAAGTGTCTCATGTAGTTTCTTCCAACTTGGTCTGAGCTGTTAGCTAAACCATTTGGATGTCTTGCAGAAGCACTCATTAAGAACAATCTTGGTGTCTCAATTGAGTTTCCAGCAACACAAATAACTTTAGCTTCTTGTCTATGCAAAGCTTTTGTTTTTGTGTCCATATATAAAACACCATCAGCTTTTCCTGAACTATCTGTAGTTATTTGAACAGCTTGAGAGTTTTCTCTTAACTCTAATTTTCCAGATGCAAGGGCTTTTGGAATTTCACTTACGTTTGGATTCCATTTTGCACCACTCTTATCACCTTGGAAATTAAAGCCATCTTGTACTGAAGCTGGTCTTCCATCATATGGAGCTGCGTTTGTACCATAAGGTCCTGTTGCATAGAACTTGTAACCATTTCTTTTTGCACCTTCAGCAAAAACTTTGTAGTTGTTGTTTGCTGGTAACGCGGGTCTTCCACCTCTATGTGTAGATCCGATAGCATCTTCAGCTTTTACATAGTATGGCTTCATCTCTTTTCCGTCGATTGGCCAGTCCATTAAAGTTGCCCCGTCTACGCTTCCGTATGTTGATTTAGTTTTCCACTCATAGTCTAGAAAACGCGGAGTTGCACCTGCCCAGTGTGTAGCAGTTCCACCTACAGCTTTTACTAACCATGTTGGTAAACCATTAAAGTCTTGAACTATTCTAGAATTACCTGTCATAGTTCTTTTATCTAACCAAGCCATTTGGCTGAAAGCTGGCCACTCTTCATTGACGTACTCTTCTTTCATAATACGTCTTCCAGCTTCTAAAAGAACAACAGGTATGCCTTGTTTAGTTAATTGATAAGCTACTTGCGCGCCACCAGGACCAGATCCTATAACGACAACAGCTTTTTCTTTTTTATCTATTTTCATTTATATATCTCCCCTAGTTAAAATGTTTTTTTGGTTTTTAAAGATGCGTACTTCTTAGGTGAACTATCATCTAAAAAAGCAGTAAGATCCGGGTGTTCTTCAATTCTTGGATCTGGTAACCATGATAGGTCATTGTACTCACCATCTTTGTATCCACCTCTATCAAAGCTTGCACCTTGGTATCCAAAGATTTTATGAACCTCTTTGTGATCGTAAAGCGCTACTACCGTATGACCTCTAACTAAGCCAAAGAAAGGTGTGTTTGCTATTGAATTTAGGTATTTAGTTTGTTTTTTAAAGCTCATTTTATCAAACGAATTAATCTTTAAACCGTCCAACCCTGCTCTAAAGGAAATTTTAGCACCAGTGTCTGCATTTCCTTTTTTAATAGCTCCAGCTGCTATATCCATGTAGATATTCATTGGAAATCTATCATGAGGATATAAAGCTTTACACATAGAAGCGATCATTTCTTGATCACCTGGTTGTGCAGCTATATTTACTTCTGCATTAGCTAGTGAACCCAACTGCGAGTAAGCAAGTAAAGATCCAGCACTAATAAGAAGTTCTCGTCTAGTTATTTTCATCTATTCTTCCTCCAATTGATGAGAGCGGGAAACTTAAGGGCTTTAAGTGGCACTCTCAAAATTTAACGTTAAATTTATCTAATGATAAATTATAATTTAAATTCTAACAAAACAATTACTGGTATGTCAAATTTAACTTGCTGATATGCGATAAAATAAACAGTCTAAATCAACCCCCAATTGAATTATTTTGTTATATTTTTCCCATTTCCTTAACTATATTTGCCACTTTTTTTGACTGAACGATTTCGATCCAATATCCGTCTGGATCTTTTATAAAAGCTAAACCTTTCATAGAACCGTCGTCTGGTTTTTTAACAAACTCAACTCCATTTTCCTCAAATTTTTTGCATGCAGCATAAATATCTGGAACTGAAAAACAAATATGTCCAAACCCTTTTGGCTCAGCGTTCCCGTCATGAAATTTTACTTTATCATCATTCTCTGATCCCCAATTATGCGTAAACTCAAGCATTCCTTTTTGAGTGAAAGTCCATGCTGATCTGTCAAAATTATCTTTTGGTACATTTGCAATTTCTTCATCTGTAAGGTTTCCTAAAAAATACAAAGAAAACTTCATTGTTGGAAAGTCAAATTTTTTAACTAGTCTCATTCCCATAAGTTTTGAATAGAAATTTAATGTTTTTTTAGGGTCTTTTATTCTTAGCATTAAATGATTAAAAACAAAACCATCAGTATCTTTATCTGGAGCCGTTAAACCTTCGGCTTCTTCACAGTGTTTCA
>CACLEU010000029.1 GCA_902606075.1 uncultured Pelagibacteraceae bacterium | reverse complement strand
CCTTAAAAATTTCCATGCTTAATTTTTCAACTTTCTCATAATGTTCTACATGGCTGAAAGATTTAATAGGGAAAAGAATTACTATTATGATAAGAATGGATGTTTTAAAAATAGTTTTCATTTTAAGACTAAAGTATGCATTCTAATAATTAATTATGTTTTTAACTATAAAAAAAATTCCAAAAAAATCATGGAGTTCCAAAAACCCTTTTAATTTAAGACCAAAATCGACAACTATATTTTTCTTAGTTTTTGGGCTAATTTTATTTGGAGCAGGGGAAGGTTTACTTATAGTATCATTTGCAGGTGCATCGCCATGGAGTGTTTTGGCTCAAGGCATATCACTAAATACAGATATATCTGTAGGTGTAGTTACCTTTTTAGTAAGTGTTTCCGTCTTATTTTTATGGATATTTCTGAAACAGAAACCAGGCCTAGGTACATTATTCAATATTTTAATAATAGCTAGCATGATTGATCTATGTATAATTTTTGTGCCAACACCTGAAATTTACTATAATAAAATACTGTTATCGATAATGTCAGTTTTATTTGTTGGATTAGGTACTGGATTTTATTTAGTTGCAAATTTAGGACCTGGACCAAGAGATGGTCTTATGACAGGTTTACAAAAAAAAACAAATTTACCAATAGCATTAGTAAGAGCATTTTTAGAAATTTCGGTTGTTTCCATAGGATGGTATCTGGGTGGCACTGTAGGTATTGGCACTTTACTTTTTGCCTTTGGTATTGGCCCTGCTGTTGCTTTAGGATTGTATATAGTAGGAAAATTCTTTGATTGATTTTTTCTATTAAAATATTTAAATAGTATTATGTCTATTAAAAGATTCATGATTGACTCCGCAAATATACTATTTGATGATAGTAAAAATGATTTAAGAGCACTTCCAAAAACTGTTAGATTACAAATTTTGTTAGTTTTAAGTTTTATTTGGTCTGTAGTATTTAGCTTATATATATTTTCATACACTACTTTTATATTTGGATGGGCTGGAGTTTTTTTAGCCCATGCAGGTATAATTTTTGCAGTCTATTATACTTTTAAACAGTTTCATAATGCTGAAGCACAATCTGTAAGTGTCTTTAGGACTAAAAATTTTAACCCTTTCAAAATCATGGCAATAATATTCATCTTAATGTTTATCTTCATTTTTTCTAAGGGTATTGAGGTGTTAACTAAAACAAATTCATATGGAATAAAGTATGATGGACCAGATAAGTCAGCTTTTGAAAAGTGGTTACCTTTTACTCAAAAAGACAAAAATAAATAGCTTCTTATTTTTTAGAGAATCAATTAAATTATATTTGTGAAAGATTTGGTAAAAAATATTCAGCTAATTTTACTAGCTGTTATACTTATATGTACCGTTTTAGCGGTCTTACTAGAGATACGTAACATGTTTATGAATCAGACTGTCACTTTGGCAGATTTACTACTTATGTTTTTATACCTAGAAGTTTTAGCAATGGTTCGTGTTTTTTGGGATGAACAGTCGATCAGTATTACCTTACCCCTTCTGATTGCAATAACAGCATTATCAAGATTTATAATTTTACAGGGCAAAGAGATGGATGCCTCACAACTATTATACGAGTCTTTGGCAATTGTTTTTATAGCTATTGCAATTGTTGTACTGAGATTAAGACACAGCGATAAACTTGGATTATCAAAAAAAAGAAAATAATTAAATACAACCCGGCTATTTAATAAAGTTATTGCATGTGGTTAGTCAAAAAAAGACTACATAAATTTATAAGAATAACTTTTAGATCCCGATGATAGGAAAAATTGAATAAAAAAAAAGGGCAGAAAAATCTGCCCTTTAAATTTTTTTAAATGAAATTTCGGAATTACATTCCCATGCCGCCCATGCCGCCCATGCCGCCCATGCCGCCCATGCCGCCAGCTGGCATTCCGCCTGCTGGATCTTTTTCCTCTGGTTTGTCTGCGATCATGGCTTCAGTTGTCACTAATAATCCAGAAATAGAAGCAGCATCTTGCAAGGCTGTTCTGACAACTTTAACTGGATCTATAATTCCTTCTTTGAACATATCAACATATTGTTCTGATTGTGCATCATATCCAGTGGAAGGTTTGTTTCCCTCCAAAAGCTTTCCAACTATTACAGATCCATCGACTCCAGCATTTTTTGTAATCTGTCTTATTGGAGATTGTAAGGCGCTTTTTACAATCTCAACACCTGCTTTTTGATCATCACCTTTTACTTTTACTTTATCAAGATCTTGTGAAGCGTATAGCAAGGCACATCCACCACCAGCAACAATTCCTTCTTCAACTGCGGCTCTTGTAGCGTTTAAGGCATCTTCTACTCTATCTTTTCTTTCCTTTACCTCTACTTCAGTTGCACCACCAACTTTTATTACTGCCACTCCACCAGCAAGTTTTGCTAATCTCTCTTGCAGTTTTTCTCTATCATAATCTGATGTTGTTTCATCAACTTGTTGTTTGATCTGATTACATCTAGCTTCAATGTCTGATTTTTTACCTGATCCACTAACTATTGTACTGTTTTCTTTATCAACTTTTACTCTTTTAGCAGATCCTAAATCAGTAAGCTTAACATTTTCTAATTTAATTCCTAAGTCCTCTGAAATTACCTGACCACCAGTAAGTATTGCTATATCATCCAACATTGCTTTTCTTCGATCACCGAAACCTGGCGCTTTAACAGCTACAACTTTTAAGCCACCTCTTAATTTATTAACAACCAATGTTGCAAGTGCTTCGCCCTCAACATCTTCAGATATAATCATAAGTGGCCTTCCAGCTTGAACAACTGCTTCTAAAAGTGGAACCATAGGTTGTAAATTAGTTAGCTTTTTTTCATGTAACAAAATTAAAGGATTTTCCAACTCAGTAGTCATTTTATCACCATTTGTAATGAAATATGGAGATAGATAACCTCTATCAAATTGCATTCCCTCAACTACATCAAGCTCTGTCTCAATACCTTTTGCTTCTTCTACTGTGATCACTCCTTCGTTACCAACTTTTTGCATAGCTTTTGAAATCATGTTTCCAATTTCTTTGTCTCCATTAGCTGAAATTGTGCCTACTTGTGCAATTTCATCACTATCTTTTACTTTTTTAGCAGATAAAATTAACTTTTCTTTAACGTGATCAACAGCTGCTTCAATACCTCTTTTAACATCCATGGGGTTCATACCTGCGGTCACATATTTACATCCTTCTTTTACTATAGCTTGAGCAAGAATTGTTGCTGTAGTTGTTCCATCACCAGCCTCATCATTAGTTTTGTTAGCAACCTCCTTAACCATTTGAGCACCCATATTTTCAAACTTATCTTGTAACTCTATTTCTTTTGCAACGGACACTCCATCTTTAGTAGTTCTTGGTGCACCGTATGATTTATCAATTACAACATTTCGTCCCTTAGGACCTAAAGTTACCTTTACTGTATTTGCAAGTATATCAACACCTTTAAGCATTGCTGTTCTTGCTTCCGAATTAAATTTTACAATTTTAGACATTATATATTACTCCTTAATAAATATTATTTTGATGTTGAAATACCCATAATGTCAGACTCTTTCATTATGCTGTATTCTTTGCCATCTATTTTAACTTCAGTTCCTGACCACTTACCAAATAAAACTTTATCCCCAACTTTAACATCCATTGGAATTGTTTTACCGTCTTCTGTTTTAGAGCCACCACCAACAGCAACCACCTTTCCTTCTTGAGGCTTTTCTTGGGCAGAATCTGGTATGATTATTCCACCAGCAGTTTTTTCACTACTATCAAGCACTTCGATTAGAACTCTATCATGCAGAGGTTTAAATTTCATAAATTACTCCTTTAAATATTGAGGTCATATAGTCTTAAAGCTGTAATTTTTCAAGATGTTGAAAAAAAATATATAGTAAGAAAATCAAAGAAATTAGGTCATTTTTAAGCTATATCTGATTCATGACCATAAATTTAGATAAAACAGGTCTTAAATCATTAATAAATGAATTTGATTTATTGTTTATTGATATTTGGGGCGTTCTTCATAATGGAATAAAATTACATAATGAGTCTATCAAAGTTCTTGATAAGCTTGAGCAGTATAAAAAAGAGTATATTTTATTAACAAATGCACCAAGACCAAATAATACAGTAATAACATTTTTAAGACGTATGGGGTTAGATTATAAAAAATGTGAAAAAGTATCTACTTCAGGTGAAATTGCATTAAAATATCTAAAGTCAAAATATAAAGGATTAAAATTCTTTCATGTGGGTCCTCCCCGTGACTTTGATCTATTTAAAAATTTTGGAGAATTTAAAGTAAATAATCTAGATCAATGTGATTTCATAATTTGTACAGGGTTGTTTGATGAGTTCACAGAAAATTTGATTTATTATGAAGATTTACTTAAAAATAAAATAAAAAAAAAAATGGTGTGTACTAATCCAGATTTAGTAGTTGACAGAGGAAGTAAGAGAGAATTTTGCGCTGGATCTGTAGCTAAATTATTTGAAGGTCTTGGAGGGGAAGTGGAATATTTTGGTAAACCCTACCCACTAATTTATACTCAATCGGCAAACATTGAAAAAAAGAAAATACTTTGTATAGGTGATAATTTAAACACAGATATTAAAGGTGCCAACATCCAAAATTTTAAATCATTATTTATAACAAGTGGAATTCACAAAAATGAAAATTCGATCGCTGGACTAAAAAAAAAATATGACGTCAGCATTGATTACGCACAAAAAAATTTAGTATGGTAAAAAAATGAACTTATACGAAAATTATAATATAAAACAAAGTGACAAGGGATCAATTATTTTAATTGGAAGCTTTGATGGATTACATTTAGGCCACCGAAAGCTTTTTGAAAGGGCAAAGAAATTAAAGGCAAAAAAGAAATTAAAAATCGGTGTTTACACTTTTGATCCTATACCAAAAATGCTTTTCTCTAAAAATTTAAAAAATTACAGAATTTCTAATCTCAATGAAAAAATAAAAATATTTGAAAAATTTAATGTAGACTTT
>CACLEU010000028.1 GCA_902606075.1 uncultured Pelagibacteraceae bacterium | reverse complement strand
TGATTTTTCAAATCATTAATAATTCTTTTTCTAATTCTATTTTCTGTTTTACTAGTTAATATTTCAATTTTGATATTTTTGGAAAATAGCTTTTTAGCTAAGTTATAATGTTGTTTTGCTAAAATTTCTGTTGGTGCCATAAATGCCACTTGAAATTTACTTTTAATAACACTTAAGATTGCAGACAGAGCTACAATAGTTTTTCCACTTCCGACATCTCCTTGCAAAAGTCTGAACATTTTTTGATCAGATTTTAAATCTTTATTAATTTCATCTATAACTTTTAGTTGATCAAAAGTTAGCTCGAAATGAATTTTTTTTTCAATCTCCTTAAAAATATCTGATCTAAATTTTTTTTTAATTTTTTTCAATTTTTTTACCGATTTTCTTATTTTAGAGTTGATTAAAAAATTTGATAAAACTTCATCAAATACTAATCTTTTATAAAAAAATCCTTGTTGATTTAAATTTTTCGGATCATGCAATTGAATAATTGCATTTTTCCAACTTATGTTTTCAAATTTATTGCTAATATCTTTATTTAACCATTCATTTAAATCTGGGATTTTATTTAAAACTTCACTAATAATCTTATTATATTTTTTTTCATTTAACCCTTCAGTTAAACTATATTTTGTATCAATTTTTTTGATACTGTTTACATTACCTTTAATATATGTTGGATTAGTAATCTGATATCTATTTTTGTAAAAATTAACTTTACCGCTTATTACTATTCTTGAATTTAATGGTAGTATTTTTTTAATGTATCCTTCATAACTATTAAAAAATATACAATCCAATTTTCCTGTCTCATCCTCGCACATTACTCTATTAGGTAGATTTCTCAATCTGGGGAAATTATATTTTTTTACATCAACAGATATTGTTTGAACTTTTCCTATCTGAAGTTGATTAATTTTTTTTAAATCACCTCTATCTACTATATCTCTTGGTAAATTCCATAACAGATCAAAGACAGTATTAATATTTTTCTTTTTAAATAATCTAGCTGTTTTATCTCCTATACCACTAATTTTATTGATATCTGACAGCAAGTATTCATAATTAGACATAATTACTTATATATCTATGTCACAGAATAAAAAAGATCTCAAAAATAAAATTTTATATAGAGCTTCTTATAGAGGCACTAAAGAAATGGATATATTGATGATAGCTTTTGTAAAATCAATTATAAATGATCTAGATGAAGTACATCTACATTTATTAGACACTTTTGTTAACATAGATGATGAAACATTAATTTCCTTTAAAAAAAAGGAATCATTAATTAATTATAGTGATAAAAAGATGCTATATATAATTGACAGATTTCAAAAATTTTAAAATATGGCGGAGAGACTGGGATTCGAACCCAGGAAAGAGTTGCCCCTTTGCCGGTTTTCAAGACCGGTGCTTTCAACCGCTCAGCCATCTCTCCACGAAAGTATTTATATTAAAAAAAATTATTTCTACAACATAATAAGTTTTTTACTATATCTTAAGATATTTTAGGTGTAATTGTCCTTGTAAACTAGCGTTTCTATGAAAAAATTTAATCAAGGAATAATTCTTAGTAGTTTGGGATCTTTTTGGTGGGGAGTAATAGGGGTAATTTATTTTAAGTCGTTATCATTTGTAGGACCTTATGAACTTGTAATTCATAGGTGCATATGGACAACTATTTTTTTATTAATAACTACTTTTTTTTTGTTTAAATGGAAAAAAATAATACATACTTTAAACTCCTTAAAAAAAATTTTTATTTTATTTTTGTCTTCAATTTTAATACTCACAAACTGGTCAGTGTGGATATATGCAGTTTCAACCAGTCAAATAATTAATGCTAGCTTTGGATACTTTATAATGCCAATAATGAGTGTTTTTTTTGGATACTTATTTTTTAAAGAGAAATTAAACTTTAAGATAATTCTATCAATTTTTTTAGTAATATTTTCTATTCTTTATATGTTATATGAGTTTAAATCTATTCCATGGATTGGCTTAACAGTTGCAATATCTTGGTCTTTGTATAATGTTTGTAGAAAATTGATCAAAGTTGAAACTGATATTGGTCTATTATTAGAAAGTTTTTTTATATTCCCATTTGCACTCATTGCTTTCTTTTATTTGTTAACCCTTGAAGTAAATTTTTTTTCAACAGATAACATTTCTATGATGTTTTTGTTAGCTTTGGCTGGTCCAATAACTGTAATACCTCTATATTTGTATGTAAAAGGGGTTGAGTTATCTGGTCTTGGACCCGCAGGTATGATATTTTACATAACACCATCCTTTCAATTTTTGTTAGGATATTTTTATTATAATGAGATATTTTCTTTAGAAAAATTCGTTAGTTTTGTAATTATATGGATTGCTGTATTAATTTATTTAAACAATTTGTATGAAAAAAATTAGTATTATAATTTTAATATTATATTTTACTGTTTTTAATTTCTCGAAAATTAATTCGGAGGAAGAATTTAATTCCTGGGTTAAACAATTTAAGATTAAAGCTATTAAAGATGGAATTTCTAAAAATACTGTAAATGCCGTTATGGATAAAGCAGTCTTTCTTGAAAAAGTCATTGAGTATGACAGATATCAGCCAGAGTTTTATGAAGATACAAAAACTTATGTTATGAAAAGAACATCTAAAGATAAAGTTAAAAAAGGAAAAAAAATATATAAAAAAAATAAAAAACTAATAAATTTTATAGATAAAGAATTTAAAGTTGAAAAAGAACTTTTATTATCTCTAATGGGAATAGAAACTAATTATGGTAACTATTTAGGCAAAATGGATATAATTTCCTCTTTATCTACTTTAAGTTATGACAAAAGAAGAAGTGAATTCTTTACAAACGAACTAATTACAATACTTAAACTAATTGACCAAAATAAAATTGATAAAGATATCTTGTTTGGCTCTTGGGCAGGTGCTTTTGGAAATTTTCAATTTATGCCATCAACTATTTCCAAGTATGCATTAGATTATGATAATAATTCAATTATTGAATTAAAAAAGACTGAAGATTCTTTTGCTTCTGCTGCAAATTATTTAAATAATATTGGTTGGAAAAAAAATGATCCATGTTTCTATAAAATAGAATTAAAAGAAAATATTCCAAAAAAATATTTAAATACTTCAGCAAAAAAAATAAAACATAAAAAAAAATTTAAATTTTATAAAAAATTTATAAATGAAAATATAAAATTGAATTTAGATGATAATATTAAAGTAGCAATTATAACTCCTGACAGTGATATTGTTAAAAAAAATAATAAGTTAAAACCTGCTTATTTAATTTTCGCTAATTATGAAAGAGTTCTTTCGTGGAATAGGTCATTAAGATTTGCAATTGCAGTATGTACATTAAAAAATAAATTTGAAAATGAATTATAAAATTTTTTTTATAATAATATTAATATTTTTATCTGGATGTAAGTTAGATACTATTAATAAAACTATTGATTATGATAATAAGTTTTATACAAATAAAGGATTTGCATTAGTTTATTCAGAAAAATTAATAAAAGATAAAATAACAAAAAAAAAAATAGATAATCGCAGTTTAGACATTCATCATAGCCATTTACCCAAAGGATCAAAAGTAAAGATTACCAATCTCTTGAACAATAAATCTATTGTTGGAAATGTTTCCAAAAAAATAAATAATATAATTTTTTATAACTCAATAGTTTCTGAGCGTATTTCTAAAGAATTAGAAATTAATCCAAAACAACCATATATTGAGATTAAAGAAATTAAAAATGATTCAATTTTTATATCAAAAAAATCTAAAACCTTTGATGAGGAAAAAAATGTTGCTAATAAGGCTCCAGTAGCCTCAATAAGTATTAATGATTTAAATTCTACAATCAAAAAAAAAACAAAAAATACAAAAATAAATAAATTTATTTACTCAATAAAAGTTGTTGATTTTTATTTTTTAGAAAATGCTGAGATTCTTAAAAAAAAAATTATTGACGACAGTGATATAAAAAATGTAAATATTTTGTCTATTAACAAAAATATACATAGAATTACCTTGGGTCCTTTTGATAATATTAATACTCTACAAAAGTCTTTTTATAGTATAAGAAACTTAGGATTTGAAAATATTGAAATTATTAAGAATGATTAAATTTAAAAAATTTATTTTTTATTATCTTTTTTTATACTTTAGCTTTATTCCTTTATGTTTCTCTGCATTTGAAATAAATGCAAGAACAGCTATTTTACAAGATTATCTTTCAGGTAAAATTCTCTATGAGAAGGATGTAAAAAGATCTATTTATCCAGCTTCAATGACAAAAATAATGACTTCTATTGTAGTTTTCGACTTATTAAAAAGTGGCGACTTAAATCTTGATGATAAAGTGATGGTATCTGAAAACGCTTGGAGACTTTCCCAATCGGGATACTCATCAATGTTTATAATGGTAGGTGATGAGGTTACAATTGAAGAATTGCTTAAAGGTATCATAATAGCATCAGGTAACGATGCATGTGTCGCCTTAGCCGAAGGTGTAGCAGGTACCGAGGAAGAATTTGCAATTATGATGAATTCCAAGGCAGCTGAAATTGGGATGTTAAATTCTAACTTTACAAACGCTTCAGGCATAAATGATCCTGATAATTACTCCACAGTTGAGGATATTTTATTAATGTCAAATTACCTGATTAAAAATTATCCTAAATATTATACATATTTTAAAGAAACAACTTTTACGTGGGATCGAACAGGTGGAGATCCAATTACCCAAGGAAATAGAAATCCATTGTTATACAAAAATTTCGGAGCTGATGGTATTAAAACTGGTTACCTTGCTGTAGAAAAATATTCCTTAGCTAGCTCGGTTAAAAAAGGTGAAAGAAGATTAATTGCTGTAGGGAGTGGTTTTGAAACAAAAAATTCTAGATCACGACAGTCAAAAAAACTTTTGACTTGGGGTTTAACCAATTTTGATACAATTAAAATAGCTGAAATAAATAAAGAAATTTCTAGATTACAAGTTTGGTTAGGAAATAAAAATGAAGTTCAAGTTTATGTTAAAGAAGATATTTATAAAACTATACCTAAAGCTAGAAAAAAATATCTAAAGGCTTATATACAGTATGATGGTCCAATACTTGCGCCAATCAAGAAAAATCAAAAAGTTGGTATTTTAAAAGTTTTATATAAA
>CACLEU010000027.1 GCA_902606075.1 uncultured Pelagibacteraceae bacterium | reverse complement strand
TGTATTATAATTCGAGTTTCCATGTTTTCTTTTTTTTAAAACATATTCTACACTTCCAAATTTTGATGCGCCTTTATAAATTGATATAGGAATCAAATACCTGTGATCATTTTTATTCCAAGGTAATTTTTTAAAAAAAATAGATTTAGCTGCAATAAAAGGGGATCTATAAGTTTCAATTTTTTTTTTAAAGAATAGCTCCATAATTTGATCAAAAATTTTAGATGCAATAACTATAATAAAAGGTGGATTTCTTGAAATTCTTTTTCCAACAACTAGATCCAAATTCGAATTAATCTTTTTTACAAATTTTGGTAAATAAATAGGATCGTCCTGTAAATCAGAGTCCATAAAAATTGAATATTGTGATTTATTTTTAGATATACCCAACCTGATGGCGCCAGTTTGTCCACCTTTTTTATTTAGTTTGTATATTCTTATATTTTTTCGTTCTTTTGCAAAATTTTTGCAAACCTGTAAACTTTTATCTATCGAGAGATCGTCTATAAGTAAAATTTTATAAGAATTTTTAATTTTTTTTAAAACTTTAAATATTTTTGGAATTAAAATCTTTAAATTATCTTCCTCATTAAAAATCGGAAGAATTATTGAAAATGATGGTAATCGATTTTTTTTCTTCATAGATAAATTTATATAACTATATATTATCAACAAATAAGAGAAAAAATTTTTTTCAGTGCATAAATCAAGCCAATTGAGCTATTAGTACTGGTCAGCTACATGCGTTACCGCACTTCCACACCCAGCCTATCAACGTGGTGGTCTACCACGGCTCTATGGGAAGAACTAGTTTTGAGGTGAGTTTCCCGCTTAGATGCTTTCAGCAGTTATCTCGTCCGTACTTAGCTACCCGGCACTGCAGCTGGCGCTACAACCGGTCCACCAGTGGTACGTCCATCCCGGTCCTCTCGTACTAGGGACAGCTCCTCTCAATTCTTCTACACGCATAGCAGATAGGGACCGAACTGTCTCACGACGTTCTGAACCCAGCTCACGTACCACTTTAATTGGCGAACAGCCAAACCCTTGGGACCTGCTCCAGCCCCAGGATGTGATGAGCCGACATCGAGGTGCCAAACACTGCCGTCGATATGAGCTCTTGGGCAGTATCAGCCTGTTATCCCCGGCGTACCTTTTATCCGTTGAGCGATGGCCCTTCCACTCAGAACCACCGGATCACTATGACCGTCTTTCGACTCTGCTCGACTTGTCAGTCTCACAGTCAGGCAAGCTTATGCCATTGCACTCCACGAACGATTTCTGACCGTTCTGAGCTTACCTTCGCACGCCTCCGTTACTATTTGGGAGGCGACCGCCCCAGTCAAACTACCCACCATACAATGTCTTGATGCCGGATAACGGCAATCAGTTAGATATCAAGAAAAACAAAAGAGGTATTTCACTGGTGACTCCACAAAAGCTGACGCCTTTGCTTCAATGTCTCCCTCCTATGCTAAATATGTTTTTCCTAACACCAATGTAAAGTTGCAGTAAAGGTGCACGGGGTCTTTCCGTCTAACTACGCGAACTCCGCATCTTCACGGAGAATTCAATTTCACTGAGTTGATGTTGGAGACAGCGGAGAAATCGTTACGCCATTCATGCAGGTCGGAACTTACCCGACAAGGAATTTCGCTACCTTAGGACCGTTATAGTTACGGCCGCCGTTTACTGGGGCTTCAGAAATGAGCTTGCACCCATCGCATTAACCTTCCAGCACCGGGCAGGCGTCAGACCCTATACATCCACTTACGTGTTAGCAGAGCCCTGTGTTTTTGATAAACAGTCGCTTCTCCCTGGCTTGTGCCACCTTAAATTGGTTGCCCAATAAAAGGTCTTCTTTATTCCGAAGTTACAGAAGCATTTTGCCGAGTTCCTTCAACATCATTCTCTCAAGCGCCTAAATATACTCTATTAATCCACCTGTGTCGGTTTAGGGTACGGTCTAATGATGGAGCTATTTCCTGGGACTTTTTCGCAGCAAACTCAATCCATTAAGAGCTCACAACTTACAAAATCCGTCACTACCATCTGGTTAAGGAATATTAACCTTATTTCCATCGACTACGGCTTTCGCCCTCGCCTTAGGGGCCGACTAACTCTGCGCGGATTAACCTTGCGCAGAAACCCTTGGATTTTCGGCGATAAAGTTTTTCACTTTATTTATCGTTACTTATGTCAGCATTCGCACTTCTGATACCTCCAGAGTCCCTCACGGGTACTCCTTTACAGGCTTACAGAACGTTCCGCTACCAGATATAATTTTCGAAAAAATTATAAATCCACAGATTCGGTATATGATTTTAGCCCCGTTACATCTTCGGCGCAGAAACTCTATTAGACCGGTGAGCTGTTACGCTATCTTTAAAGGATGGCTGCTTCTAAGCCAACCTCCCGGCTGTTAAGGAATTTCCACATCCTTTCACACTTAATCATAATTTTGGGACCTTATCTGGTGGTCTGGGCTCTTTCCCTCTCGACCATGGACCTTAGCACCCACAGTCTGTCTGCTGAAGAACAATGTTTAGCATTCGGAGTTTTATTAGGTTTGGTAAGAATCTCTTCCCCCTAGCCCATTTAGTGCTCTACCTCTAAACATCTATTTATTCAACGCACTACCTAAATAGTTTTCGCGGAAAACCAGCTATCTACGAATTTGGTTGGCCTTTCACCCCTTACCACAAGTCATCCAAAGACTTTTCAACGTCAACTGGTTCGGTCCTCCAGCAAGTGTTACCTTGCATTCAACCTGCTCATGGTAAGCTCATTCGTTTTCGGGTCTAATTCACTAAACTAATCGCCCTATTAAGACTTGCTTTCGCTGCGCCTACACCTAGATGGCTTAAGCTTGCTTAGTAAATTAAGTCACTGACCCATTATACAAAAGGTACGCCGTCACTCTAAAAAGAGCTTCGACTGATTGTAGGCATGCGGTTTCAGGTTCTATTTCACTCCCCTAATAGGGGTTCTTTTCACCTTTCCCTCACGGTACTAGTTCACTATCGGTCACTAAAGAGTATTTAGGCTTAGAGGGTGGTCCCCCTATATTCGAGCAAGATTTCACGTGTCCCGCTTTACTCAAGAATAAATTTAAACATTACTTCTACTGGACTATCACCGTCTTTGGTTAGCATTTCCATACTATTCAAATTTTTTTAAATTTATTACTGGCCTGTTCCGCTTTCGCTCGCCACTACTAACGGAATCTCAATTGATTTCTTTTCCTCTGGTTACTTAGATGTTTCAGTTCTCCAGGTTATCTCTTTAAATTTATGTATTCAATTTAAAGTTACACATTAAGTGTAGGGTTTCCCCATTCGGAAATTTTCGGATCAAAACTTGCATACAGTTCCCCGAAACTTTTCGCAGTATACCGCGTCCTTCATCGTCTTTTAGTGCCAAGGCATCCGCCACACGCCCTTAAACGCTTGATTTATGCACAGAAAAAAATTCTGTGTTGAATCAAATTTTGTTGGAATGTTCATCTATTCGAACATTCTTGATTGTTCATCTATTCGAACAATCGGATATAGATATTGATAATAATTGTAATATTTACTTGTAAAATAACTAGGTGTTTCTTGGTGGAGGATAGCGGGATCGAACCGCTGACCTCCTGAATGCAAATCAGGCGCTCTCCCAGCTGAGCTAATCCCCCAGATAAGTTTGGTGGGCCGAGATAGACTCGAACTATCGACCCCACCCTTATCAAGGGTGTGCTCTAACCAACTGAGCTACCGGCCCTCATTGTATTTAAGAGAAACACAAAAAAAAGAAGAGAAATGCGGACGGTCAACATTAACCTGTTAAATATTTAGAACAAAATTTAAAACTTTGTTCATCCTTAGAAAGGAGGTAATCCAGCCGCAGGTTCCCCTACGGCTACCTTGTTACGACTTCACCCCAGTCGCTGACTATACCGTGGTCAAAGATTTTAACCTTTGCCTTAAGGTAGAACCAACTCCCATGGTGTGACGGGCGGTGTGTACAAGACCCGGGAACGTATTCACCGCGGCGCGCTGATCCGCGATTACTAGTAATTCCAGCTTCATGTACTCGAGTTGCAGAGTACAATCCGAACTGAGGCATTTTTTTAGGATTTGCTTAACGTCGCCGTTTTGCTTCCTATTGTAAATGCCATTGTAGCACGTGTGTAGCCCAACACGTAAGGGCCATGAGGACTTGACGTCATCCCCACCTTCCTCCAGCTTATCACTGGCAGTTCTTTCAGAGTGCCCAACTAAATGATGGCAACTAAAAGTGAGGGTTGCGCTCGTTGCGGGACTTAACCCAACATCTCACGACACGAGCTGACGACAGCCATGCAGCACCTGTGTTTCGTCCGGCCGAACCGAAAACTTTAATCTCTTAAAGTCGCGACGAACATGTCAAGTGTTGGTAAGGTTCTGCGCGTATCTTCGAATTAAACCACATGCTCCACTACTTGTGCGGGTCCCCGTCAATTCATTTGAGTTTTAACCTTGCGGTCGTACTCCCCAGGCGGTGTGTTTATTGCTTTCGCTGCGACACTGAAAATAAATTTCCAACGTCTAACACACATCGTTTACGGCATGGACTACGAGGGTATCTAATCCTCTTCGCTACCCATGCTTTCGTTCCTCAGCGTCAGTAATGATCCAGAAAGCTGCCTTCGCAATTGGTATTCTTTCTAATATCTACGAATTTCACCTCTACACTAGAAATTCTGCTTTCCTCTATCATACTCTAGCTAAAAAGTTTTGATGGCAGTTCCAGAGTTAAGCTCTGGGATTTCACCACCAACTATTTTAACCACCTACGAACTCTTTAAGCCCAGTAATTCCGAACTACGCTAGGTCCCTTCGTATTACCGCGGCTGCTGGCACGAAGTTAGCCGGACCTTCTTATTCGGGTACAGTCATTTTCTTCCCCGACGAAAGAGCTTTACAACCCAAAGGCCTTCTTCACTCACGCGGCATCGCTGCATCAGGGTTTCCCCCATTGTGCAAGATTCCCTACTGCTGCCTCCCGTAGGAGTTTGGGCCGTGTCTCAGTCCCAATGTGGCTGATCATCCTCTCAAATCAGCTATTGATCATTGTCTTGGTAGGCCATTACCCTACCAACAAACTAATCAAGTGCAGGCTCATCCAATGGCGCATAAAGCTTTCTCTGTAAAGACTTATGAGGTATTAGC
>CACLEU010000026.1 GCA_902606075.1 uncultured Pelagibacteraceae bacterium | reverse complement strand
GAAATTCTTGGTGTTAAGTATAATGTTGTAACTGATGAATGGAACATTTCATCGGATAACGATGTAAATTATATGGCTAAATTTAATAAAGTTTAATTATTCTTGTCTTCGATCCAGGGGAAAATCTGTGTTTCGATACCTTCTTCCTGAAGCTCTATTATCTGTTTTCTTGAAGCGTTACCGTATATGCCTTTCTTATTTTTTTTGTTATCGTAATGTATTGATCTAGCCTTATACACAAAATCGTCTCCGACATTTTCAAAATTTTCTCTAATAAAGTGTTGAAATTCCAAAATCTTTTTTTTTATCGAGTTGTTTTTTTTAATTTTTATTTTATTCTTATCTTTTTGTTTGGCGCTGCGAATATATGGAGTCATTAATGAATATAAAAATTTAATAAAAATTATCAATGAAAATAATTGTTTTAATAATATCTTTTGAATTGCAAAAATGACAAATAAGATATTTTTTTTTTTTTAATTTTTCATACTCATCTGATGAAGAAAACCAACTATCAAATGATTTTTCACAATCTTTACATTTTAGTTTGTATTTAATCACTTATTTAAGTCCTATAATCTGAGTTAATTTCTAAATATTTTTTTGTGAAATCCATAGTGTAACAAGTAAAACTTTTTTTTCCTGAATTAATCTCAACAATAATTTTAATTGAATCATTTTTCATATATTCTTTAAGATGTTGTTCTGAATAATTTTTAGATAATTGACCTTTATCAAGAATTTTATTATTTCCTAACATCAAATTTATAGAATTAATGTTTAATTCAATATCATTTTTCCCAACTGCCATCATTATTCTACCCCAATTTGGATCTTCTCCCGCAATCGCAGTTTTTACTAAAGGAGAGTTAGCTATTGAAAAAGCTATTTTTTTTGCATCATCCTCTCTTTTACATTTTAATACATCAATTTGAACAAATTTTGATGCACCCTCACCATCACTAACTACTCTTTTAGCAAGATTTAATAATACATTATTTACAGCTTTATCAAATTCTTTTAATTTTTTGTCGTTACTATTGCTTATATATTTATTTTTTGCATAACCTGTAGAAAAAATTGTAATCATATCATTTGTACTTGTATCTCCGTCACAACTAATTGCGTTAAAAGTGTTATCTATATTTTTTTTTAGAATTTTTTTTAAAGTAATTGATGGTAAATTTGCATCTGTAAAAAGATAAGCTAGTGTCGTTGCCATATTAGGATAAATCATTCCAGAACCTTTCGCAATGCCATAAATCTTAATTTTGGTGCTTCCTATTTTGCATTCTTCCATTGCTAACTTTGGTTTTAAATCAGTTGTCAAAATACTCATAGCTGCCTTAATCCACAGGTATTTATTTTGCGTGTATTTAATTTTATCAATCAAGTTTTTCATGGATGGCTTTATTTTATTTAAAGGAAAAGGTTCTCCAATAGTGCCTGTGCAACCAAATATTATATCAGTACCTTTAATTTTTTTTGGATCGTCTTCGTCAGTTTTTTGCTTATCAGTCAATAATTTTGCTGTTTCATCGGCAATTTCTTTCAAAGAATTGTAGCCTTTTAAACCTGTCAAACAATTTGCATTTCGAGAATTTACTATCAATGCCTTAATTTTTTTATTTTTTATTGATTTATTCCATTTAATATTTTCTGAAATCACTTTCGATTGAGTATAAACAGATGCGTACTCTGCGCCACTTCTGAAATAAAACAAAACTAGATCATCTCTGTTATTATTGTATAAATTTGCAGATGTTACAGATATTGACAAGCCATCTAAATGATCCAAATCTTGAAAGTCTGCCATTTTTGACCTGTCTTTTTTAGAAATCAAAAAATTGCTTAAATTTATAGCCATAATATTTAAAATTATTATTTAATCACTATATAATTATTTAAATATTAATGTATATGAAAAATTGAAGAATGCTAAATCCAATAAGCTTTATAAGTAAAATTTTTAAAAGTGATAATCAAAACGAGATTGATAAAATTAAAAATCTTTTGAAAAAAGTAAATAATCTTGAGCAAGAAATAACAAGTCTAAAGGATATAGATTTTCCCAAAAAGACAGAGGAGTTAAAACTGAAGCTTAAAAATGGATCGCTGACAAACGATATATTGTGTGAAGCATTTGCGCTAGTTAGAGAAGCATCTAATAGGAAAAGAGGAGAAAGACACTTTGATGTCCAGATACTAGGGGGAATAGTTTTGCATCAAGGAAAAATTGCTGAAATGAAAACTGGTGAAGGTAAAACTATTACAATTGCCTTAGCTGCTTATTTGAACTCACTTTATTGCAAAGGTGTGCATATTGTTACTGTTAATGATTATTTGGCTAAAAGAGACTGTGAAAATATGTCAAAAATTTATAACTTTTTAGGAGTGAGTTGTGGTTATATTAATAATAATCAAGATGATGATGAAAGACTAGAAAATTATAATTGCGATATAACATACGCAACTAACAGTGAACTTGGTTTTGATTATTTAAAAGACAATATGAAACTAGGATTAAATCAAATTGTTCAAAAAAATCGTTATTACGCCATAGTAGATGAAATTGACTCGTGTTTAATCGATGAAGCGAGGACACCCTTAGTAATATCTGGTCAAGCTGAAGATATTAGTAAACAATATAAATCTATAAATAATTTTGTAAAAAAATTAACTTCATCTGATTTTGAGATAGATGAGAAAGATAGAACCATTATACTAACAAATAATGGTATTGATAATATAGAAAATATTTTCAACAGGACGGGTATTCTTAAAAATAATAATTTTTATGATCCAGCAAATCTTCATATAGTCCACCATGTAAATCAAGCATTGAAAGCGAACTTTATTTTTAAAAAAGATAAAGATTATGTCGTTGTAGACGGTAGAGTTAAAATTATAGATGAAATATCTGGAAGAATACTAGAAGGCAGAAGGTATGCTGATGGACTGCACCAGGCTATAGAGGCAAAAGAAAATACAAAAATAGAAATAGAAAATCAAACTCTTGCATCAATTACGTATCAAAATTATTTTAAATTATACGACAAACTTGCGGGATGCACTGGAACTGCATTAACAGAAAGTCAAGAATTTTTTGAGATTTATAATTTAAAAGTTGTTTCAATACCAACTAATAAAAAAATGATTAGGAATGATTATAATGACAAAATTTTTAGAACAGAGGATGAAAAAAAAGTCGCTATAATTGAATTAATAATAGAATGTAATCGTAAAGGACAGCCTGTTTTAGTCTTCACATCAAGTGTAGATAAATCTGAGATTTACTCTGAGCTTTTAAGAAAAAAAAAAATTGAACATACTGTTTTAAATGCAAAAAATCACGAAAAGGAGGCTCAAATAATTGCAAATGCAGGAAAATTAAATTCAGTAATAATAACGACTAGTATATCAGGGCGAGGTGTAGATATTCAGTTAGGTGGAAAAAGAACTGACTCAGATGAAATTGAAAATAGGAAAATATCAGAGGAAAAAATCAAAATTAAAACTCTTGGAGGTTTATATGTAATAGGAACTGAAAGAATGGAATCTAGGAGAGTTGACAACCAAGCAAGAGGTAGATCTGGAAGACAGGGAGATGAGGGTAAATCAATTTTTTTTGTGAGTTTGCAAGACGATTTAATGAGAATTTTTGGCTCTGAGTCCATTAATAATATGCTTGAGAAACTTGGATTGAAAGACGGCGAAAGTATCGAGCACCCTTGGATTAATAAAGCTTTAGAAAGAGCTCAGCAAAAAGTTGAAGCTAGGAATTTTGACATTCGTAAATCACTACTAAAATTTGACAATGTTCTGAATGATCAGAGGCAAGTAATTTTTACTCAAAGAAAAGAAGTTTTAAGCACTGATAAAATAACACAGTTTATAGATAAGATGCTTGAAGATGAGATTGATCAAGTTATAAATGAAAAAAGTAAATCGATTAACTTAGAACAAAATAAAATTTTAAAGAGTAAATTCGAAATTTTGCTTCAAAATTCAGATAATAATTATTTAAATAAAATTCTCTCATCCGAACAAAATGTTATAATTGATACTATAAAAGAAAAGTTTTTTGAGAAAAGAAATCAGAGAGCTGCCAAAATATCTGAACTAGGCAATAAAGATCTTGAGAAAAAAATATTTTTACAAATAATAGATCTAAATTGGAAAAACCATATTCAATATCTAGAGCAACTAAGACAAGTTATTGGTTTAAGATCTTATGGGCAAAGAGATCCTTTAGTAGAATATAAAAAAGAGTCATTTGAATTATTTGAAAAATTATTAGAAAAAATTAGGCAAGATACTGTGGCAATACTTTTAAATATAAAAATTCAAAATAATAATGATGATAAAAGAAAAAAAAAGTAGCTAATAAAAAAATTTAAAAATATTTACTAAATTTTATTTAAAATATTATAGTGATAATGATAAAATTAATAAACCTAGCACGAAAATTAAACTAAAAATATAGACCTTTTTTTGTACTATTTTATTCTTAACATCAGAAAAATTACTTATTCCACCCGCAAACAGTTTGTCAGATGACAGTAGATCATTTGATAGACCTTTATCCCTACCGATATTTAGAAATTTATTTTTTCTATGTTCAATAATATCTTCTCTAGACATGGTTGTTAGCTCACCTAAATTTATTTTTAGAGATTTTTTTACCTCAAGAAGTGATAATTCTCTATCCCTATGAGATCCTCCACTTGGCTCCAAGATTATTTCATCAATTATTTTTAGCTTTAATAAATCACTTGATGTAAGTTTCATTGCAGTGGCAGCTTCTAAAGTTTTTTTTGGATCTCTCCACAGTATAGAAGCGCATCCCTCTGGCGAAATTACAGAATATATTGCGTTTTCAAACATTAAAATTTTATTGGATGACGCTAAAGCAATAGCTCCACCAGATCCTCCCTCACCTATTATTATTGAAATTGTTGGAACGCCCAAGGACAATGAACACTCAATTGATTTAGCTATAGCTTCAGCCTGACCCCTTTCTTCTGCACCAACGCCTGGATAAGCACCTGGTGTATCAATAAACATAATCACTGGTAAATTAAATTTGTCAGCGAGTCTCATTAATCTTATTGACTTGCGATATCCCTCGGGTTTCATCATACCGAAGTTTCTTTCAATTCTTGAATTAAGATCGTCACCTTTTTCCTGACCTATAACCATAACCGAATATCCTTCAAAATTTGCTAATCCAGCAATAGAGGATTTGTCCTCTCCAAACAATCTATCGCCAGAGAGAGGAAAAAAATTTTCAAAAAGATTATCAATAAAAAATTTTGATTTTGGTCTATCTTCGTGTCTTGCTACTAAAGTTGTTTGCCATGGGTCGAGATTTGAGTAAATATCTTTCAATTTTTTATCAAGGTCTGTTTGTAATTTATCAATTTTCTTAGTATCAACAGTTGATAAACCTTCCTTGTTATAGGGATCTTTTAGCTTATCCAGCTCTGTTTCAATATTTTTGATTTCATTTTCAAAATTAAGATAGTTTTTCATATATGTTAATATTCATTATTTTTTAAAAAAGGCAA
>CACLEU010000025.1 GCA_902606075.1 uncultured Pelagibacteraceae bacterium | reverse complement strand
CTTTTTTTTCATTACCACTTAAAAGTTCAAAAATAAGATCCAAAAGATAAGTTTTATCAAAATAACCGAAAATCTCTTGTGCTTGTTTCAAATCTAATTTACTTTGACTATTTTCATTATTTTCATTTAAAATAATTCTATCGAGAAGTGATAATGAGTCTCTTACAGAGCCTTCAGACATTTTTACAATAAGTTTTAACACATCCTCATCTAGATTTTTCTCCTCCATAGATATTACTTTCTTTAAAAAATTTAATAATTCATCAAAACCTATCCTCATTAGGTCAAATCTTTGACATCTTGATAGCACTGTTATAGGTATTTTGTTAACTTCAGTCGTAGCAAAAATAAATTTCAAATAATTTGGCGGTTCCTCTAAAGTTTTTAAGAGAGCATTAAATGCCTGTTTACTAAGCATATGAACTTCATCAATAATAAATATTTTGTATCTTGATGATGTTGGTCCATAACGTGAGAATTCAATAAGATCTCTAACATCGTCTACGCCTGTTTTGCTTGCAGCGTCCATTTCAAGAACATCGATATGTCTAGACTCGGATATCTGTAAACAATTTTCACACTTATTATTCAAGCAATCATTATTTTTTGGATTAGAACAATTTAATGATTTTGCCAAAATCCTTGCAATTGTTGTTTTGCCAACTCCTCTAATACCTGTAAATAAAAATGCATTCGGTGTTTTGTTTAATGAGATAGATTTTTTTAGCGCCTCAACAATTATATTTTGACCTACCAGATCTTCAAAGATTTGTGGTCTATATTTAATTGCTAGTATTTTATTATTTTTCATTATAAGGGACCAGCCAACCTGGAAAATACTCATTACCCTTGCTCTTTTTCAAGCCTGGGGGAGTTTATGGTAATACCACCTGGATGGCCCCAAATTTATTATAACAGTTATATTTTCTAGTCTACAAGAAAAGTTTAAAATTATTTGATGTTTCTATACTCACTGGCTTCATAAACACCGAGTATATCAAGATTGACTGTATGAAAACCTAATTCTTCCAAAGATTTTTGGATTCTAGGATCTTCAATATGACCGTACATATCACAGATAAATAAATATTGCTCAAAACTATTCTGATCCGAAAAACTCTCTAACTTACTTAAATTCACGTTATTCGTTGCAAAACCCCCAAGACACTTATAAAGGGCTGCTGGTTTATTTTTAACCTTGAAAATACAACTTGTAATATAATTCTTATTTTTAAACTCGGGATGCGATTTTTTTTTACCCATAATTAGAAATCTTGTGACATTGCTTAAATTATCCTCAATATTTTTTTTTACAATTTTTAAATCGTAAATTTTAGCAGCAAGCTCAGAAGCAATTGCTGCCTCATTTTTTATTTTTTTTTCACTTATAAACTTTGCGCTGCCAGCAGTATCTGCTGCAATTATAGTTTCAAATTTATGAATATTAATTAATTTTTGACATTGCGAAATTGCTTGAGAATGAGATCTTACTGATTTAATATTCTTTAAATCATTTTCTTTTAAAATCATAAGATTATGTTTTATTTCTTGAAAATGTTCTGAATAAATTTGTAATTTGTATTTATTTATTAAATATTGAGTATCAGCAACTCTACCAGCTATTGAATTTTCAACTGGAATAATTGTGTTAAAATCCTCATTTTCATGACATTGCTTGAAACAATCCTCAAAAGTATTACAAGATATATATTCTTTTTTGGGATAAATTTTTTTGGCTGCAAGATGCGAATAGGCGCCAGGAGACCCTTGATATACAATTTTCATAATTTTAAATTTTATATTCCTTTTTTTTTTTAATTTCTACAAAATCTTGAATTGTGTCAATTCCTAAAGACTTATTTCTAGAGTAAACTACATCAATATTAATACCATTTTCAATAGCTCTCAATTGTTCTAGTCTGTGCTTAATTTCTGTTTTTGATTGAGAGAAATTTACAAATTTTTTTAAAATTGATGTTTTATATTGGTATATTCCAACATGACCATAAATGTTTTTATTTTTTGAATTTCTGCAATACCGCAAAAAATTTTTAGCTTTAGAAACTTTGTTGCTTACAATATCTCCTTTAGTAATCACTTTAACAATGCTGCTGTCTGAGAAACATCTTTTTGATATCTTGGTTGCAATTGTGCCAATATCAGATTTTTTTTTTGTTATATAGAGATTTAATTTCATTATATCATTTGGATTAATAAAAGGTTCATCCCCTTGTAAATTAATTATATAATCGCATTTAATTTTTTTTTTTATCTTTTTATATGCCTCAAAAATTCTATCTGTTCCTGTTTTATGTTTTTTTTTCGTTAAAATATAATTACCTTTTATTTCTGAAATATCCTCAGCAATTTCTTTGTCTCCAGTAGCAACATAAACCTTGCCAACACCTGATTCTTTTGCCCTCTTATAAACATGCTGAATTATTGATAAATTGTTTATTTTAAGTAAAGGCTTATTCGGTAATCTGGTTGCGCTCAATCTCGAAGGTATTAATATGATTGTTTTAGACATAATTATTAAAATTTTGTGCGTCTTTGAGACGCAAAATTATTTTTTAATTAGCTTTTTTTTCAATTAACATGTTATACGTATTTATTACATAGAATAATGGACTCATTTGAGATTAATAAAATCATTGCCTCAATACTTTTGGTAGCTTTATTAATAATAGGTATTAGCAAAATATCAAATGTCATATTTAAAGTAGAAAAATTAGAAAGTTCAGCATACAAGGTTGAGCTTCCTGAGGGTGGCGCTCAGAAATTAGGTGAAAATAAGGATCTAAAAGTTGAAGAAAAAGTAGATATTTCAGCTCTACTGGCTTTAGGCGATATAACTCATGGGGAAAAAGTTTTTAAAAAATGCTGAGTTTTTCAAAAAGGCACTTAACTTATTCCCAGATATTGAGATTGTGGATATTAAAGATTTAAAGGAGGATAATAATGAATGATTTTAATAAAATTTTAGAAAAAGCAAAAGAGATTGAGTCAAAAGTTAAGGAAAGCCAAAAAAAAATAAAAGATATTAAAGCTGAAGGCTTGTCAGGAGGTGGTTTAGTTAAAGTAGTTTTAAATGGAGACGGAGAAATTGAAAATTTATTTATTTCAGATAGCGTTTTAAAAGAAGACAAGTCCTTGGTTCAAGATTTAATAATCGCGGCCCATAACAATGCTAAAAATAATCTAAAATTAAAAACTTCAGATGAGCTCTCTAAAGTTACCGGTGGTTTTGGTATACCTGGTTTCAAATGGCCGTTATAAAATATGATGGAACTTAAAGAAATTGAAGATTTAATAAAAGCAATATCTAAATTCCCAGGCCTTGGTCCAAAATCAGCAAAGAGAATTATTTTAAAGTTAATTAATAATAAAGATGAGATAATGAAACCCACAATTAATGCTTTAGTGAATGTTTTTAAAAATATATCAAGATGCAATTATTGTGGAACTTTAAAATCTTCAAAAGATGACTGTAATGGATGTACTAATTGTGAAAATTTAAAAAAAAAATATTCAAAAATATGTGTTGTTGAAAATATCGCTGATCAGTGGAATATAGAAAATACCAATATATTTAACGGTTACTTCCATATTCTTGGTGGAACCATTTCAGGATCGGTAGGAAAAAGTCAAAAATTACTTATAGATTCTCTTGTAGAAAGGGTAAAAAAACAAAATATAGAGGAAGTTATTGTAGCAACAAGTGCTACAGTCGAAGGCCAAACAACCGCTTATTATATTGAAGAAACTCTTAAAAATTCTAATGTAAAAATTTCAAAATTAGCCCAGGGACTACCGGTAGGAGGTGAGATAGAAGCCTTAGATGACGGTACCTTATTTTCAGCTTTTAAAAATAGGACACAGTTTTAATTTTTCTTTATGTATCGATTAGCGTGCAATAATGGTTCTGTATAACCAGAGGGTTGGTCTTTACCTTTAAAGATCAAATCACATGCTGTCCTGAAGGCAATAGATTTACCAAAATTCGATGACATTTTTTCATAGCTAGGATCACCCTTATTTTGATCATCAACAATTTTAGCCATTTTTTTTAAAGTTTCTAAAACTTGAAAAGAAGTACATATATTATGATGGAGCCAATTAGCTATATGTTGAGAAGATATTCTTAAAGTAGCTCTATCTTCCATTAATCCAATGTTGTTTATATCAGGTACTTTTGAACAACCTATGCCACTATCAATCCATCTAACAACATATCCCAAAATACCTTGACAATTATTTTCTAATTCATTTCTTATATCGTCCACACTCCAAGTTTGATTAGATACGATTGGTATCGATAACAATTTATTTAAATCAAATTTGATTTTTTTGCTAATTTTCTTATGTACTTCAAAAACATTTATTTTATGATAATGCATAGCATGCAATGTCGCGGCCGTTGGCGAAGGTGTCCAAGCGCAATTAGCACCCGATTTTGGATGATTAATTTTCTGATTTAACATATCCTGCATTTTATCTGGAGCTGCCCACATTCCTTTACCAATTTGGGCTTTACCGGAAAACCCACATTCCAATCCAATTTTCACATTGTTATTTTCGTAAGCTTTTATCCAATTTGAGTTTTTCATTTCACCCTTTTTCATCATTGGACCTGCCTCCATAGATGTATGCATTTCATCTCCCGTTCTATCAAGAAATCCAGTGTTAATAAAAACTACTCTTTTTTTTACCTTCTTTATGCAGTGTTTAAGGTTTGAGCTAGTTCTTCTTTCTTCATCCATTATTCCAATTTTTATTGTATTTTTCTTTAAAGACAAAACCTCCTCAACTTTTGAAAAAATTTCATCAGCAAAAGCGACTTCATCTGGCCCATGCATTTTTGGTTTTACAATATAAATTGATCCTGTTTTAGAATTTTTTTTTATTTTAAGATCATGAAGACAAGCCGCTGATGTTATAAATGCATCAAGGATTCCCTCTGGTATTTGTGACTTGTCTGAAAAAAGAATAGCTGGAGTTTTCATTAGATGACCAACATTTCTGTTTAGCAGTAGTGCCCTGCCGTGTAATTTAATAATTTTACCAGTGGAGGAAACATAGTTTCTATCTGAATTTAAAAATCTTTCATATTTTTTTCCTAATTTTTCAAACTTTACTTTAAGATCTCCTTTCATCAAACCTAACCAATTTCTATACCCCAATACTTTATCTTCTGCATCTATAGCAGCTACACTGTCCTCGTGGTCTACAATTGTTGAGACTGCGGACTCTATAACTAGATCACTAAGACCTATTGGGTCGTTATTCGCACTAAAAGCATATGGATTAATTATTAATTCTACATGGAGTCTATTATTTATTAATAGCACACCTTTTAATTTTTTATTATCTGATCTGTATCCCTTGTATTGTTTTGTGTTTTTGAGCTTTACATTTTTATTATCGATTTTTAATACAAGACTGTGCCCAACTATTTTGAGAGTATTAACTTTTTTCCAAGAGCCAGTTTTTAAAGGGAATACTTCATCAAGAAAATCCCTACAAAATCTTATTACTTTTCCACCTCTTACAGGATTATATCTATTATCTAATTTTTCTGAACCAATAGCGTCTGTTCCATATAACGCATCATAGAGGCTGCCCCATCTAGCATTAGCCGCATTTAAAGCATATCTAGCGTTAGAAATGGGCACAACTAATTGCGGTCCTGGTATTTTTGCTATTTCGTCATCAACATTATTAGTTTGTATCTTAAAGTTTATAGCTTTTTTTTTTAAGTATCCAATTTGTAAAAGAAATCTTTTATATTCACTTAAATTAAATTTTTTTGTCTTATTTTTTAAATGCCACTGATCTATTGTTTCTTGAAGTTCTCTTCTTGTTTGAAGTATTTTTTCATTTTTTTCTTTTAGCTGATATAAAGACCTATCTAAACCAGCCCAAAATCTT
>CACLEU010000024.1 GCA_902606075.1 uncultured Pelagibacteraceae bacterium | reverse complement strand
TATGATTTATCCCAATAATACAAAAATCACAATTACAGGAACAAACGGCAAATCTTCCGTATGTGTGATGCTTTACAATATTTTAAAGTCAATAAAACTAGATATTAGACTAGTTGGAAATATAGGAATGCCGCCACTAAATGAGACAAAAATAAAAAAAAAAACTATCTTTATAATTGAAGCATCGTCTTATCAAATATCTTACAATAAGTATTTTAAAACTGACATTGGAGTAATCCTAAATTTAAATATAGATCATTTAGAAAGACATAGAAATGTTGATAAATACGCAGAAGCTAAGATTAAATTAATTAGCGATCAAGAAAAAAATAAATTATCATTCATAGAAAAAGATAATTTAATTATAAATAGACATATTTTTAAAAAAAAAATTAAATCAAAAATAATTAGAATAATTTATAACAAAAATTTTTTTTTTAAAAAAAAAGTTAAGAATGATTATTTACTGGATAAAAACAACTTGTACAATATCCATTTTATATACAAGATATCTAAAATATTTAAAGTACCCGATTACAAAATATTTAAAACGTTAAATTATTTTAAAGGCTTAAAATTTAGAAAACAAATTGTTTACAACAGATCAAGCTTAACTGTAATTAACGATTCAAAATCCACAAGTTTTTCCTCTACAAATGGTCTTTTATCAACTTATAAAAATATTTACTGGATTGTTGGGGGCAAGTTTAAAAAAGGTGATAAATTTATATTAGAAAAAAAATATCATAAAAATATTAAGGCTTATTTAATAGGATTGAACAAAAAATATTTTGCACATCAATTTAAAAATAAAATAAATTTTAAATATTTAAAAAATCTTAATAATGCAATTCTAGAAATTAGAAAAGATATTAAAAAAGATAAACAGAAGAAAATAATTTTATTTAGTCCAGCTGCTGCCTCATTTGATCAATATAAAAATTTTGAAGATAGGGGAAAAAGCTTTGATTATTTAATTAAAAAAATTATGTTTTATGGTAAATAAGAATTTTTATGACAATCTAATTTATGATTGGTGGAAAAATATAGATAAAGTAATTTTCTTCTCATTTATAGCATTAATTATATTAGGAATATTTTTCTCATTAGTATCTACTTCTTTAATTGCATCCTCAAAATTAGGCACAAATAACTATTATTTTTTTTTAAGACATCTTATTTATGTTTTTTTAGGTTTAATTTTAATTATTTTTTTTTCAGCGCTAAGAGAAAAAGATATTTATAAAATAGCAAGTCTCTTTTTTATAATTTTCTTTGTATCTTTATTATTAGTTCCAATTTTTGGTATCGAGGTAAAAGGTTCGAAGAGATGGTTGGACTTTCCAATTTTACCTAGATTTCAGCCAATAGAGTTTTTGAAACCCTTTTTAATAGTACTTTTATCATTAGTAATAGGCTCAAGATTTACTTCAAATAATTACTTAAATTTTTTTTTAAGCACCTTAATAGTTTTACCAATCCTGTTATCACTAATCTTACAACCAGACATAGGACAAACTTTATTGATATCCTCTGTATGGCTTAGCCTTATATTTGTATCTGGAGTAAATTTATATTTACTTAATTTTTTAATATTGTTTTCTTGTTCAATATTAGGATACTTAATTCTCTATTTGCCAAAATTTTTCTACATTAAATCTAGAATAACATCATTTTTTGATGTTACATCAAAAGGCAATTATCAATCACAAAAAGCAACTGACGCAATTATAGATGGAGGTTTTTTTGGGAAAGGTATTGGAGAAGGCACTTTAAATACCAGGGTTCCAGAAGCACACACAGATTATGTAATATCAGTAATTTCTGAAGAATTTGGAGTTTTACTAATATTATTAATTTTAATAATTTTTTTAGTTCTATTATTTAAAGTATTTAAAAAAATACCATATGAAAAAAATGATAGTAATAAAATAGTTTTAATTGGTTCAGTTTTATTAATAATATTTCAAGTATTAATTCATATTGGTGTAAATATAAGACTACTTCCTACAACAGGTATGACCTTGCCCTTTTTAAGTTATGGCGGATCCTCAATTTTAAGCTCATCAATACTCGCAGGGCTTATACTAAATTTTACAAAGAGAAAAATTTAATTAATGAAAAAAATAATAATTAGTACAGGAGGAACAGGCGGACATGTAATACCAGCACAGGTTTTATATGATTATTTGGCAAATGAAAATGAGGTTATTATTACATGTGATAAAAGAGGAGAAAACTATTTAGATAAAAAGAGATATAAAACTTATAAAATAGATGTACCAAAAATAAATAAAGATATACTAGGTTTTGCACCTTTCCTATTTTATTTTATTTTATCAGTAATAAAATCATTTTTTTTTTTAAGAAAAAGAAAAACTAGAATATTAATCTCCACAGGTGGGTACATGTCCATACCTATTTGTTTAGCTGCTAAAATTTTAAATATACAAATTTTTTTATTTGAACCAAATTTAGTTATAGGTAGAGCTAATCTATTTTTATTAAGGTTTTGCAATAAAATATTTACTTATAATAAAAAAATAAAAAATTTTCCAAACAATAAACAACATAAAAATTTTGTAATAAATCCACTAATTAGAAAAGAATTTTTTTTATCAAAAAATTATTTTGTAAAAAAGAAAAAGATATTCTCTATATTAATAATAGGAGGTAGTCAGGGTGCTAAAAAATTTGATGAATTATTTTACATAGATTTAATAGAATTATCGAGAAAATACAAAATTAAAATATTTCATCAAACAAGTAAAAAAAATGTAAAAATAATAAAAAAATTTTACCAATCAACCAAATTAAATTCCTATGTTTTTTCATACACTAATGAATTATATAAAATTATAAAAGAATGTGACTTTGCAATAACAAGATCAGGAGCATCTACTGTAAATGAATTGTTGTTTTTAAAGAGACCTTTTTTAGCAATACCTTTCCCCTTTGCTAAAGACGATCATCAATTTTTTAATGCGAAGCATTATGCTAAAAAAAATCTATGTTGGCTAATTAGAGAAAGTGAGGTTAAAAATAAATTTTTATATAAATTTATTGCAAATTTGATTAAAAATAAAAAACTTTTACTTCAAAAGAAAAAAAATATGAATAAAACTAAGAGTAAATATGATTGGGTATCTAATTCTAAGCTATTAAAAAAATTAATAAGATGAATATTAATTTAGCTAAATCTGAAATAATACATTTCGTCGGTATAGGCGGAATAGGCATGAGCGGTTTAGCTTTAATAATGAATGGATTAGGATTTAAAATTCAAGGCAGCGATAAAAGCCTAAACAAGAATATAGAAAGATTAAAAAAAAATAATATTAAAGTTTTTTTGGGACACTCTTCACAGAATGTTAAAAGATCTACGATATTAGTAATTTCCTCTGCTATTAAAAATAATAATGTTGAGATAAAAGAAGCAAAAAAAAAAAATTTACCAATCTATAAAAGAGGAGACATGTTAGCACATATAACTTCACTTAAAAAAAATATTGTGGTTTCAGGATCTCACGGCAAGACTACCACTACATCTTTGATTGCTTCGATTTTTGCAAAAGCCAAATTAGATCCCACAATTATAAATGGTGGTGTAATAAATTCTTTAGAGAACTCAGCTAAGCTTGGGAAAAGTGATTGGAGTATATTAGAGTCAGACGAGTCAGATGGAAGCTTTATAAAAGTACCGTCAACATATGCAGTTGTAACAAATATAGATAGAGAACATATGGACTATTATAAATCTTTAGATGATTTAAAAAAACATTTTATAAGATTCATGCTTCAAGTTCCATCGTTTGGTAAAACATTTATTTGTATAGATGACAAAAATAATAGAGATATTTGCAGGATTAGTAAAATTAAAAACATTCTTACCTACGGATTTAATAAAGACTCAAATTTTAAAATTAAAAATTTTTCATTCTCTGAAAATAAATCCTTTTTTGATGTTGAAACGCATCTACCAAACAAAAAAAAAACTATTTTAAAAAAATTTGAAATTCCTTTAATTGGCACCCATAATATTAAAAATGCTACTGCTGCGATAGCTGTTTCTTATTTTTTAGGTATTTCTTCTAACATTTTGAAAAGCAGTCTTAAAAATTTCAAAGGAGTAGAGAGAAGATTTAATAAAATTTTAAGTTATAATGGTGCAGATATTTACGATGATTATGCCCATCATCCTACCGAAATTAAAGAAGTTTTAGATGGAGTAAAAAATAGCTTTTATAAAAAAAAGATAATATGTATTTTTCAACCACACAGAATTTCTAGGTTAAACGACTTAAAAAAAGAGTTTTGCTCATCATTTAAAAAAGCTAACTTTGTAATATTATGTCCCGTTTACAAGGCTGGTGAAAATCTTAAGATAAATTTTAATTATTACAAATTTGCTAACGAAATTGCAAAGAAATCTAATGTTCAGATATTTTTGATAAATAATCAAAAGGAATTAGCAAAATTTTTAAAACAAAATTTAAACTCTGAAAACATAGTAATTGGCATGGGCGCTGGTTCGATTTCAAGTTGGATTAAAGAATTACCAATTTTAATGAAAAAATGACATTAAAAAATTTAGATAGTTTCTCAAAAAGTATTAAAGGAAAGATCAGGTTTAATTATAGTTTGAAGAATCATACCTGGTTAAATATTGGTGGAAATGCGAAAATTTTCTTTGTTCCTGAAACTTTAGGCGAACTGAGAGATTTTTTATTATTTATGAAAAAAGAGAATAAAAATATTTTTGTCCTTGGAGCCGGTTCAAATTTATTAATCTCAGAGAATATTAAAAATCACATTTTTATTAAATTAGGTAAAAATTTTAACAAAATTTCTCTAAAAGAAGACAACGTTGTAATTGCAGGCTGTTCAATTTTAGATAAAAAAGTTTCCGAATTTGCATGCTCAAATCATTTAAGTGGCCTAGAGTTCTTATCATGTATTCCAGGTTCTATAGGAGGTGGCATTAGAATGAATTCAGGGTGTTTTGGATCAGAATTCAAAGATGTTTTGCTTTCAGTGCAAGTTATGGACTTTAATGGTAGAGCTTTTACTATTAATTCAAAAAATATAAAGTTTGATTATAGAAAAACCAACCTACCAAAAAATCTAATTTTTTTAAGTGCCTCTTTCAAGACCTATAAAAGAGATAGAAAAGAAATAGAGGAAAATATAAATCAATTAATACAAAAAAAAGAAAAATCACAACCTTTAAAAGTAAAAACAGGAGGGAGCACTTTTAAAAATCCACAAAATCAAACAGAGAAAAAAGTTTGGGAACTTATAAAGGAAAGTGTTGATAACCAATCAAGCTTTGGCGATGCAAAAATATCTCAAAAACACAGTAATTTTTTTATCAATTCCAAGAATGCATCTTTTGATAACATGTATAATTTAATCAATTTTGTAAAAAAAAAGGTTAAAGAAAAAACCGGAATATCCTTAGAGTTAGAGCTGGAAATTATAAATTAGAATGAAAAAAAAAATTTTAGTTTTAGGAGGAGGATATTCAAAAGAACGTTCTATTAGTCTTAAATCAGCCAAAGCTATAATCAAATCAATTAAAAATATATATAACGTCAAGTTTTGCGACCCATCTAATAATTTTTTTAAAACTGTAGAGAGTTTTAAACCAGATCTAGTATTTAATGCTTTACACGGTAGGTTTGGGGAAGATGGTTATATTCAAACAATTTTAGAAACATTAGATATAAAATATACACATTCAGGTGTAATGGCATCCATGTTAGCGATGGATAAAGAAATATCTAAAAAAATCTTTATAAAAAATAAGATACTAACTCCTAAGTTTATGAAAATTAAAAATGATATTAAAAAAATAAACTATAAATCTATTTATAGGTATTTAAAATATCCTGTAGTAATTAAACCTATTAACGAAGGATCAAGTCTAGATGTATTCATATGCGAAAATAGTCTATCCTTAAAAGCTAGTTTAAAAAAAATGAAAAATTATAAAGAAATTCTTATTGAAAAATTTATACCTGGAAGAGAAATCCAGATAGCCATAATGGGAAATAAAATATTAGGTGCTATAGAGCTTAGACCAAAAAGAAAATTTTATGATTTCAATGCTAAATATAATTCTAAAGCAAAAACTAAACATATAATTCCTGTAAACCTAAGCAAAATAAACTATAATAAAGTTAATAAAATTGCTTACAAAGCACATAAGTTATTAAATTGCAAAGGTATCACTAGATCTGATTTTAAGTTTCATAAAGGTAAATTTTATTTATTAGAGATTAATACACAGCCAGGAATGACTGATTTATCGTTAGTTCCTGAGATAGCTGCGTATAAAGGAATAGATTTCAAGTCTTTAATTAAGTGGATGATAAATAATGCATCTAAAAACAGATAAGAAATTAAATTTTTTTTTTTATACAATCTTAATAATTATTTTAACTTCAATAAATAATTACAATTTAAAAAACAGAAATACTTTTAACATTACAGATATAGAAGTAAACGGTTTTTCAAAAGAAAAAAATTTACAAATTGAAAACCAGATTAAAAATATTGTAGGAAAAAATATTTTTTTTTTAAGAAAAGACTATTTCATAAAATTAATTGAAAGAAACGATGTGAAAGAAACAAGAATTAAAAAAATTTACCCTAACAAAATAATAATAAGTTTTATTTCTGCAAAACCAATTTGTGTAATTGAAAATCAAAGTAATAGAATTATTTTAGGAGATAAT
>CACLEU010000023.1 GCA_902606075.1 uncultured Pelagibacteraceae bacterium | reverse complement strand
TTGAACAAAGGCGGTTGTGCCAAGTATATGTGACCATTCTCTATCAATTTATTAAATGGTAAATTGTTGAAAAAAGTTAATAATAATGCTCTAATATGAGAACCATCTACATCTGCATCAGTCATAATTATTATTTTGCCATACCTCAAGTCTTCGAGATCAATCTCCTCAGATTTTGGATCTAAACCTAAAGCATTAATTAATGTGACAATTTCATTAGACGATATCATTTTAGTTAGTGCTTTTGTTCTCAAGTCGGAATGGTTTCCATTTTTTTTTGACTCAACATATGTGTTTAAAATTTTTCCTCTTAACGGTAATACAGCCTGAAATTCTCTGTTTCTTCCTTGTTTAGCTGAACCTCCGGCTGAGTCACCCTCAACAATAAATAATTCTGTCCCATCTCTTTTTGGATTTTGACAATCTGCTAATTTCCCAGGTAGTCCGGTGAGCTCTAGAGCTCCTTTTCTTCTTACACTTTCACGTGCTTTCCTAGCGACATCTCTTGCTTGAGCTGCTTGAATGATTTTAAGTAAGACTATTTTAATAACAGCAGGGTTTTGGTCAAACCATATAGAAATTTTTTCATTTATGAAAGTTTCTACTATATTTCTTATCTCTGAAGAAACTAATTTATCTTTTGTCTGAGATGAAAATTTTGGATCTGGCATTTTTATTGATAAAAGAGCAGTTAATCCCTCTTTAATATCATCTCCAGAAATAGATAATTTATTTTTTTTTAAAACATTATTGTCACTAACATATTTATTAACGACTCTAGTTAATGCACTCCTAAAACCTAATAAATGAGTACCTCCATCTTTTTGGTAAATGTTATTTGTGTATGCATAAACATCTTCCGAATAAGTTGAATTCCATTCTAAAGAACACTCTATATCTACACCATTTTTACTTCCCTCTAAACTTATAGGCTTTTTAAAAAGTTCATTACCATTTTTATTTTTAAGTTTATCTTTTTTTTGATTTAAAAAATTAATAAATTCATTTAGGCCACCATCATACTTATACTCAAAAACCTTCTCTTTTTTTGACGTTTTATCAATTACTATTAGTTTTACTCCTTTATTTAGAAAGGCTAATTCACGCATTCTTTTTTGAATAATTAAACTTGAAAACTTAGTTGAAGAAAATATTTCACTAGAGGGTAAAAATGTAATTTTTGTCCCAGTAATTGATGATTTTCCGATTTGCTTTAATGGAGCTTTTGCATCCCCATCTTTAAATTCTATAAAGTATTTTTTATTATCTCTATTAATCTCTAATTCTAGTTTTTTAGATAAAGCATTTACAACAGATACACCTACGCCATGTAAACCACCTGAGACTTTATAAGAATTATGATCAAATTTACCACCAGCATGTAATTGGGTCATTATGACCTCAGCAGCAGATTTTTTTTCACCTTTGTGCATATCTACTGGTATGCCTCTTCCATCATCAGATACTGTTATTGTACCATCAGGATTAATCTCTACTTTTACATTCTTGCAATATCCAGCGAGTGCCTCATCTATCGAATTGTCAACAACTTCATAAACCATATGATGAAGCCCTGTACCATCATCGGTATCACCAATGTACATGCCTGGTCTTTTTCTAACTGCCTCTAGACCTTTTAAAACTTTGATTGAGTCTGCCTCGTAATTTTTTGTATTTTCAGTTTTAATCATAAAAAATTTATTTAGGAAAAATTAACTATATCATTTTTTAATTATTAAATAAAATGAGATATATATTTGCCATTAAATTAACCTTCATAATGAAGGATAATTTGATTAATAATTATTTTTTTTTGTATAAGTTTAAATTTTGACAAAAAATTACTTTTTTGGTTGTAAAACAAGCCATCGCATCGATTGCGGCCTACCCTCTGACATCATTAAATATTTTTCATCATCACTAAATTTCTCTAGAATGCTAAAATTAAATGGGTTTTTAGATATATCATGTAAAATTTCTATCTTGTAATATTTTTTTATATTTTGAAAAAAGTTTCTAATTTTTTTTTTATTACTCATGTTAAATGGATGTTCCTCGATAATAAATGTACTTTTTGAAAATTTTTTGCAAAAGTGGTTGCTAAATAAATCATATTCATTTCCCTCTATATCAACCAAAAAAAATAGTTTTTTTTGTTCAAAATCTTTCAATATGCCTAAAAGAGATAAAAAGTTAGCATTGCCATAAATATTTATTTTTTTAGAGATATTGTTTACTTTTGCATTTTTTTTTAAAATTTCTCTACTTTTTTTACTTGTCTCAAATGCAAAACCCTTTTTAAAAAACTTTTTTTTTAATAGGCTGATAATGTGATATCCTTCAGCCGCACCTAAATCTATAATACAGTCGAATTTTTTTTTTTTTGTTAAATCAAGTATTTTATTTTGAATCTGAAGTTCATAACTACCTAAATATTTTGGAGAAAAATCTACATTTGACCAACCATATGAATTTATTATTTTTGTACCAGCATAAGGACCATATAAAATTTTATTATTTGTAACTTTAGAGATTTGTTTACCCAAAATATTTTTTTTTTTGTCTAAAAAGTTTGATAAACCCGTATTTTTAAAGTTTTTATTTATGAAGTATAAATAAATACCATCCAGACCATTTATTTTATAAATTGAATTATATTTTTTGAGTTTTTTTCTAAGTCTTATAAAAATTATAATAATTATGACAATTCCCAAAAAATATTCGATATACATTGAATTAATATATAATCTTTAATGCAATCTTAAAATAATAATTGCAATTAATTTATTATTATTTAACTATAACCATATTTTTATGGACGACCTAATATCAATAATTATCATGTTGCTAAGTGGATATGCCATAAGATATGCTTTAATATTTTCTGGACAAATGTGGGCAAAATCTTTTGCTCAAACTGTGTCTTTTTTTATTTTACCAATAATAACATTTGTGATCACTAAAACTATTTACGGTAACATAGCTTTATCATTAGGAATGATTGGAGCTTTATCTATAGTTAGGTTTAGACATCCTGTAAAAAGTGCTCTAGAATTAATTATATATTTTGATTTAATAACAATAGGAATTGCTGCTAGTGTAAAAAACAACTATGCAATAATTTTAAGTCTTTTAACAGTAGCGATTTTAATTTCGTTGAAAGTATTTAATAACATCCAAAAAAAAAATAATAAGAGTTCATTTTACAACATTTCATTCAATGAAGGGGTAGAACTTAATCAAATAGAAATTGTTGCTTCAAATAAAATTGATTTAATAGAAAATAACAATAATCTTAAGTCGGCTCTAAATGATAATGAAAACAACGATTATATTTACAGATTAGTTTTTGAAGACAAAATTGAATTACAAAACTTTAAAAACGAAATTGAAAAAATAGATGGCCTGAAAAAAATTGATGTCAGCTATATTTAAAATTTTATTAAACACTACTATATTTTTAATTTTTTTTAATTTTACTTCAGCGATTAGTAAGGATTATAATAAATGTAATGATTACAGCTCCTTAAATTATGAAAAAAAAATTAATTACATTCCAATAGAAAATATAGATATAAAGATAGATGATTACAAAAAATGGCAAGTAAACAATATCAGAATTTTAACAAATAATTCATATTTAATTCCTGATAAATTTAAAAAAAAATTTGATAGTACAATTATCGTAAAATATCAGAATAAACTATATTGTAAAATTAAGGCTCGTATAAGAACACACGGTGATCTTAAAGACCATATTATATATAAAGACGGAAAAGTATTTCAAAGCTTAGACATTGATCTTAAAGACGGTCATATAAATAATATAACAAAATTTAAATTATTTTTAAGCAAAACTAGAGGGATTGATGAGGACGAAGTATTTATGACAGAGCTATTAAGAGAATTTGATTTTATTTCACCAAGGACTCAGCTTGTGACAGTAAATGTCAATGGAATAAAAAATAAAATGATATTTCAAGAAAAATCTTCCAAAGAATTATTAGAGTTTCATAAAAGAAGGGAAGGACCCATATTAGAAGGGGATGAAAAATATATGATGAAATTTTCATCCAAGGTTGAAAATTATAGCAAAGTAAATTGGCCTGAGATCATGAGAGTGTCTGAACTAGGTTCAAAAATCCAACTAGCAAAACTAACAAATTCTAAGTGGGCAGTAAAAAATGATATATTTAAAAAAAATGCTTTTATTGCACTAGATAAACTTAATTTTGCTTATTTAGTATATTTAAATAGTTTTCAAGATGAAAATAATAAGTATTCATTTTTAAATTATAATCTAGATAATAAAATTTTATCTCAAGGAGTTAAAAAAAACCTTAATAAACTTAATATATTCAATAATTTAATTTTAGCAGCAAATGGAAATCATGCATTATATGTCCACAACAGAAAATTTTATTGGAATTCAGAAGAAAGTTACTTTGAGCCGATTTATTATGATGGTGAGTTTAATCTTAAAAAAACCCAACAAACATTACATTTTCCACTAAGTGAAGATTATAAGGATTCTTTAAATGAATTGAGACTATTAATTTTAGGGGTAGATTTAAAAAAATTCCAACAAAAATTGAGTTCTAAAGATATTTCATATTCAGAAAATAAAATCAAATCCAAATTAAATAAAATATTGACAAATATGAAAGAAATAGAAAAACAATTAAACCAGAAAGACAAAGATCAAATTAAATACAACAATGAAAGTTACCTAGACAAGAAATTAGAAGAAAGATATGTAGAAAATTTTAAAAAACAAAATATTAAAACGAAATTTATAAAATATGATATCGCTAAAAATACTTTTAAACTTTGTAATGACGAAGTATCAAAGTGTGACAAAGTATTAGATATAAACCTAGATGATCAAAGAAAGCTTTTGGAATCTGAGTTAAAACTAGAAAAAGATAATATTGAGTATTTCAAGCTTGTAAATGCTGATCCAAATAATTACCAAAAAATTAATTTAGATGATGAAAATTTTGAAAATGTTACATTTTATTTTAACAAAGGGATAATCTACGATTACGATATTAAAAACAAGATATTTAAAATAAATCAAAAAAATTTATCTGGCAGAAGCTTTTTTTTAAAAGGGAAAATTAATGATGTCGATATTATTTATAATGGTAAAGTAAAATATTTTAATGATAAGTCAGAAGAGAGATTGGGTGATAAAAATTTAACAGGTTGTTTAAGTTTTATAAAAATAAACTTTATTCGAACTTCTGTAAGTTCTTATAATTCTATATGTGAAGATGGTATCAATATCATAAACGGCTTGGGTGAATTAGAAAATATTACTGCTAGTAATTCTCTTTACGACGCAGTTGACTTAGATTTTTCAAATTTGTTGATTAAAGAAGTTAAAGTTGAAAATGCTCTAAATGATTGCTTGGATTTTTCTTTTGGTAAATATGAAGTACAAAATTCACAACTAAACTTATGTGGCGATAAAGCTATATCAGTAGGAGAGAGATCTCTTGCTAATTTTAATTCTATTGAACTTCAAAACGCTAAAATAGGTGTAGCTTCTAAAGATTCATCTTATGTATACATAGAAAATTCAAAAATTTCAAAAGTTGAAAATTGTTTTGCTAGTTACAGAAAAAAACAAGAGTTCGATGGTGGTTTTATTAAAGTAAAAGTCTCAAATTGTAAAACTTTTTCGAACAACTTATTTTTTGATAAAAATTCAAAAATTGAAATTATTAAAGATGAAAATATCTAAATTCCATGAGCTTTAGGATAGAAAAAAAATTATTTATTAAAAAGGAAAACTTTTTTGAGTTTAAAAAAAAGTTAGTAGACAAAGGTGCAAAAAAAATTTTCAAAGATAGAAGGGTTAGTAGTTTATATTTTGACAATTTAAAAAAGGAAATGTTTAATGACTCTTTGGAAGGTTTAACTCCAAGAAAAAAAATAAGAGTGAGAAATTACCCAAATGATTTAGCCCGTCAATTATTATTTGAAACCAAAATTTCAAGCGTCGAAGGTAGATTTAAAACCAATAGACTAATAAAAGAAGAAGATTTTAAAAATTTAAAGAAAAACGGAATTTTTGATTGTAAATATGGTATTTGCAAACCCGTTTTAAACGTCAATTATATTAGAGAGTATTTTAAAAAAGATGATGTAAGAATAACTTTAGATAGTAATATATTTTATAGATTACATAATACAGGATTTATTAAAAAAGATTTACAAATTATTGTTGAGCTTAAGACATCAATCAATAAAAATTTAGATGAATTATTTGAAGTTTACCCCTATCAGGAGATCAGGTTTTCAAAATATTGTAATGGGTTAGAACTTTTTAATAGAGTTTAAAATGAAAGTTGCCATAATAGGATCTAATTTTGGACTGAGAGGATACTTACCAGCTATAAATAAGATTAAAAATCTCAATGTCAAAATTATATGTAGTAGGAATAAAAATAAAATCCCTTTTAAAAAGTTAGAAGATTTTGAGCATGAAACTAATTGGAAAAATATTTTTAAAAAAAATATTGATTTGATTATTTTAGCAGTACCACCAAAATTACAAGAACAAATAATTTTATATAATCTGAGATATAAAAAAAAGATAATTTTTGAAAAACCAATTAGTTCAAATTATCTAACATCAAAAAAAATAGTAGAAAAATTAAAAATGAATAAAATAAAGTCAGATATAAATTTGACTTATTTGAATCATCCATTGTTTCAGAAAACCAAAAAAATAATTGATAATAAAAGTTTAGGAAAAGTTATAAATTACAATATTTATTGGGATTTCGTTAGTTCTGATTTTAATAAAAAAATTAAATCTTGGAAAACAGATGAAAAAAATGGCGGTGGTATAAAAAATATTTTTTTAACACATGTGCTCGGTTATTGTGAATTTTTTTTTAATAAAATTCACTTAAAAGAGTCAAATATAAAATTTTCCAAATTTAAAGGTTTAAAATATAAAAAACTTATATCAATTAAATTAAGCAATCCAGGAGAAGTAATAGGTAACGTTTTGATATCTACTAAGAAAAATGGACTGCAAACACATAAAATT
>CACLEU010000022.1 GCA_902606075.1 uncultured Pelagibacteraceae bacterium | reverse complement strand
TGGCAGCACCAAATTTATCCGAATCTTGGCGAACAATTCCTCATGTAACTCATCATGATGAAGCCAATGTTACTGAACTTGAAAGTTTTAGAAAAAATTTGAAGGATAACTTTACTGGAGAAAAGAAAAAAATAACCCCCTTAGCTTTTATTATTAAAGCTTTAGTAAATAGTTTAAAAAAATTTCCTAATTTTAATTGTTCTATAAAAGACGAGGATAACTATGAACTTATATTAAAAAAATATTTTCACATAGGTATAGCAGTTGATACTGAGCATGGGCTAATGGTTCCGAAAATAAGAAATGCAGATAATAAAAAGATTGAAGACTTATCATTTGAACTTAAGGATATAAGTGAAAAATGTAGAAATTTAAAAATTGATAAAAAAGAGTTTTTTGGCGGCTCCATGACAATTACAAGTTTAGGAGGCATTGGTGGAACTTTCTTTACGCCGATTATTAATCCTCCAGAGGTTGCAATACTAGGAATTGGTAAAATAGTACAAAGAGATAAAAATTTAATGCTTCCTTTATCTTTATCTTATGATCATAGAGTAGTTAATGGTGCAGATGCAGCAAGATTTTGTAATGATTTAAAAGATAATTTAGGACAAAATTTTGCTTATAAATTATCATTGTAATTAAATGACAAAAAAAGCTTCATTGGCAAGTGCTCTACTTTGCTGTTTTATTTGGGGAACAACTTTTATTGCACAAGATACAGGCATGGACAACATAGGCCCTTACACTTTTAATGGTGTAAGATTTATGGTTGGGTTTTTAGCATTACTCCCTTTTTTTTTACTAATAGAAAAAAAAAATTTTTCTGCTGAATTTAATAAAAATAAAAAAAAATTTATCTATTTGTCATTTTCAATTGGTATTTTTCTTTTTCTAGGAACTGCTCTACAACAAGTAGCACTTTTATATACAGATATTGCTAATGCAGCATTTTTTACAATATTTTATGTTCCGATGGTTCCGCTTATAGTTCTAATTTTATTTAAAAAAAAAGTTCATTGGAGTGTTTACCCTTCGGTAGTTTTATGTGTAATAGGTGGATATTTATTGACTAATTTTTATGATGCTAGTGTTAGAAAAGGAGACATGTTAGTTATTTTTTGTGCTTTCTTTTGGGCTCTACACATTATTTTTATCGGTGAACTTGTTAAAAGCTTTGAACTACCAATTACTGTTGGTTTGGTGCAAACTTTTATTGTATCTATACTCTCTTTATTAATCAGTCTCTTTATTGAGGAAATAGATATTCAAAAAATCCTCTTTGAAAAATATGAAATCCTTTATGCAGGAGTTTTATCAGGTGGGTTAGCATTTGTTCTTCAAATTTACGCTCAAAAAAATATTCATCCTGCTCCAGCAGCAATAATATATTCTTTAGAAGGTGTTTTTGCCGGTATTGCAGCTTGGTTAATATTGAGTCAAGCATTAAATATTAATAATATTCTCGGGTGTATATTTATTTTAATTGGAGTATTATTATCTCAGCTACTTCCTGAAATAAAAAAAGCTAGCTATAAATAAAATAAAAAATCAATAAAGATAAAACAATTCTATAAATTATAAATATATTAAAATTGAAATTTTTTACAAAGATTAAAAAATATTTAATTGTTATAAAAGAAAAAATAAAAGACAAGAATACAGATAATAACACTAATAAATTAAATGTTACATTATTGGCAAACATGTCTTTTAAACTTAAAAAACTAGCACCAGCTATTGCTGGTATAGATAAGTAAAAAGATATTTTAGAGGCATCATATCTATTAAAATTTAAAAATCTTCCCGCTGTTATCACTATCCCTGACCTACTTACTCCAGGAAAAAGTGAAATAACTTGGAACAATCCAATGATTAATACTGATTTTAAATTTAAATCAGTCTCAATTTTTTTTGTTATTTTAATTTTGTCCGCAAAATAAAGCACGATTGCAAAAATTAATGATAACCAGGCAAGCAGTTTTAAGTTTCTTAAAAGATCTATAATACCTGTCGTGTAAATTATAAAACCAACTAAAATTAATGGAATAGATCCAATCACCATTAAGTTTAAAATTTTTTTATTTTTAGAGATATTGAGAAAGTCTTCTTTAAAGTAGAATAAAACTGCCAAAAGCGATCCTAAATGCATTCCTACATCAATCATTAGTGATTGATTTTTAAAATCAAATAATTCTGAAATTATAAAAAGGTGTCCGGAAGAACTAACAGGTATAAATTCTGAAAATCCCTGAATTAATGAAAGAATTAAAATTTCGTAGTAATCAATTAACATCTTATTTTCTTAGGATATTTCAGAATTATAGCAATAAGATGTATGCATATATGCTATGCAAAATTTGAATTAGTGCTTAATTTTCTTACTTTTTTTAAAATTTAGGTCAGTTATTATGTCCCAATTTTGATTTATTTAACCCATCTCTTACTGTATAAGAGCGCTCGATTATGTCAGAAAAAATGCTTAAATTCGTAGATATAGGTCAACAAAATCCACCTAAAAGGAATACAGATAATAGGAAAGAGGATTTTAATGAAATTTATAAAGAATTTATTCACGGAAAAGCTCAAGAGCAGTCAAGCAGATGTTCTCAATGTGGGGTTCCATTTTGCCAAATACATTGTCCTTTAAGTAACAACATACCTGATTGGCTTAAGTTAACTGCTGAAGGTAGACTTGAGGAAGCTTACAACTTAGCTCAAAGCACAAACAATATGCCTGAGGTGTGTGGTAGAATTTGTCCACAAGATAGATTGTGTGAAGGAAATTGCGTAATAGAACAATCTGGACATGGTACAGTAACAATAGGATCAGTAGAAAAATTTATCACTGATAATGCCTGGGCAAATGGTTGGGTTAAACCAATTAAATTGGAAAAAGAATTAAATCAAAGTATTGGAATAATAGGATCTGGACCTGCAGGTTTAGCTTGTGCTGAACAACTAAGAAAGAAAGGTTACAAAATAACTATTTATGATCGATATGACCGTGCAGGGGGTTTATTAATTTATGGGATACCTAATTTTAAACTTGAGAAAGATGTCGTTGAAAGAAGAATAAAACTTTTAAAAGATGGTGGAATTAATTTTAAATTGAATTTTGAAGTAGGAAAAGATGCAACTTTAGATGAATTAAGAAAGGAACACGACGCAATACTTATTGCAACAGGCGTATACAAACCTAGAGAAATAGATATTAGAGGAAGTGATCTTGGAAATATATTTCCAGCAATGGAATTTTTGACAACTTCAAATAAAAAGGGCTTGGGTGATAAAGTCGAAAACTTTGATAATGGTACTTTAAATGCAAAAGACAAAAATGTAGTTGTTATTGGTGGTGGTGACACAGCAATGGATTGTGTCAGAACTGCTGTTAGACAAAAAGCTAAATCTGTTAAATGCCTTTATAGAAGAGACAAAGAGAACATGCCTGGCTCCTCAAGGGAGGTTGCGAATGCAGAGGAAGAAGGTGTTGAATTTGTTTGGTTAAGCAGTCCAAAAGAATTTATCGGTAAAAATAAAGTTGAAAAAGTTTTAGTAAATAAAATGAAACTAGGTGATCCTGATGATGGTGGAAGAAGAAAACCAATTATTGATGAAGGATCTGAATATGAAATTGACACTGATATAGTTATAAAATCGCTAGGATTTGATCCTGAAGATCTTCCTAAATTATTTGACGAAAAAGATCTTCAAGTTTCTAAATGGGGAACCATTAAGATCGACTTTGATACCATGGAAACTAATTTAAGAGGCGTTTTTGCTGCAGGCGATATTGTAAGAGGAGCTTCGCTCGTAGTTTGGGCTATTAAAGATGGTAGAGATGTAGCAGATAGTATCGATAAATTACTAAAGTCAAAAAGAAAACAGGATTTAAAAGTAGCATGAATAAATTAAGAAAAAAAAATTTAAATTTGCTAAAAAAATCGGGTGTATACCATGAATCTATGGAGCATGACGCTTGTGGAGTTGGTTTAGTTGCATCAACAGATGGAAAAAAATCTAGAAAAGTTGTTGAGTATGGTATTCAAGCATTAAAGGCTGTTTGGCATAGAGGAGCGATTGATGCAGATGGCAAAACAGGTGATGGAGCTGGTATTCATATAGAAATTCCCTCAGATTTCTTTATTGAGAAAATAGAAGCTACCGGACATAAGCACGATAACTCCGAAGTTTGTGTTGGGATGCTATTTTTACCTAGAAATAATTACTCAGCCCAAGAGGAATGTAGATCAATTGTGGAGAGCGAGTTAACAAAAAGTAATTTTAATATTTATGGATGGAGACAAGTTCCAGTTGATCCATCAGTGCTTGGTGATACAGCAGAGTCTAATAGACCTGAAATTACTCAAGTACTTTTCAAGCACAATATTAAAGACGAGAAAGGTAAAAAATTAGAAATAAAACTTTATGAAGCTAGAAGAAAAATTGAAAAGAAAATTTTAGAGGCGAACTTAAATGAATTTTATATTTGTTCATTTAGCTCCAAATCAATTATTTATAAAGGCATGTTTCTCGCAGAGTCTTTATCTGATTTTTATTTAGATTTAAAAGATGAAAGATTTGTATCTAGATACGCAATTTTTCATCAACGTTTCTCAACAAATACAGCTCCTAGTTGGGATTTAGCGCAACCCTTCAGAGCGTTAGCTCATAATGGAGAAATTAATACGCTAAAAGGCAATATTAATTGGATGAGAGTCCACGAAGAAGAGATGTTTAGCCCCATATTTGAAGACATGGATAATTTAAAACCAGTTATACCAAGTGGGAATTCTGACTCTGCTTCATTAGATAACGTTTTTGAGATACTTAATATCTCTGGACAACCAGCTCCTTTGGCAAAATTGATGTTGATACCAGATGCTTGGTCAAAAAAAAGTAAAATATTACCTAATGACCACCAAAAATTATTTAACTTTTTAAATAGCACAATGGAGCCATGGGACGGACCTGCAGCTATTGCTGCAACTGACAACGAGTGGGTGATTGTAGCAACTGATCGTAATGGCTTAAGACCAATGAGATATACTTTAACAAAAGATAACTTGCTTTTTGCTGGTTCCGAGACTGGAATGATAGAGCTCAATGAAAAAAAAATAATATCTAAAGGAAGATTAGGGCCAGGAGAAATTTTAGGAGTTAGAATAGAGAAAGGAAAAGTCTTCAATAATAAAGATATTAAGAATTATCTCGCTAAAGAATATAAACATTTCAACAACCAAATTATTGATTTAGACAAAAAATTACCCATTAAAAATGAAAAGAATATATTTTCAGGAGATAACTTAAGAAAACTTCAACATTGCTTTGGGTATAGTTTAGAAGATTTAGAATTAATACTTCACCCTATGGCAGAAGATGCTAAAGAGGCCACAGGTTCAATGGGAGACGATACTCCTCTTGCAGTCTTATCAAATAAATATAGACCACTTTACCATTTTTTTAGACAAAATTTTAGCCAAGTAACCAATCCTCCAATCGACTCATTAAGAGAAAATAAAGTTATGAGTTTAAAAACCAGATTTGGAAATCTAGGTAATATTTTAGATTTTAACAATTTAACAAAAGAAAATATTTACGTTTTAAATAGCCCTATATTAACGAATAATCAGTTTGAAAAGTTTGTGAGTTTTTTTGATAAGAATAATAAAACCATAGACTGTACTTTTAAATCTAATGAAGACATTCAAACAAAACTAAATTCTATTAAGCAAGAGGCTGAAATTTATGTAAGACAAGGTGTCACTCAATTAATACTTAGTGACAAAAATGTTTCTAAAGAAAACTACCCTGTTCCTATGCTTTTATGTATTGGTGCTGTTCATACTCATCTAACAAAAATGAAGTTAAGAGGTTATGTTTCTTTAAATGTACAGACTGGAGAGGCTCTTGATACACATTCATTTGCAACTTTAATAGGTGTAGGTGCAACTACAGTAAACCCTTATTTAGCTCTTGATAGCTTATATCAAAGATTTGAAAAAAAATTATTTGGTAAGTTTTTGTACGAAGAATGTGTTGAAAGATATGTAAAATCAGTAAATTTAGGTCTTTTAAAGATTATGTCTAAGATGGGTATTTCTGTAATAAGTTCTTACAGAGGTGGATGTAATTTTGAAACTGTTGGTCTGAGCCGAACAATCGTAAGAGACTTTTTTCCTGGAGTTTTGTCTAAAATATCAGGAATTGGATTAATTGGAATTGAAAAGAAAGTTAGAAAGATACACGAAGAAGCGTTTAGCAATGAAAATAATGTATTACCTATTGGAGGAATTTATAGGTATAGAAAAAATGGAGAAACTCATCAGTATCAAGGGAAATTAATACATTTACTTCAATCGGCCGTGACTGCGGGTTCCTATGATTTGTATAAAAAATATTCAAAGGGTATACAAGATTTACCACCTATAAATTTAAGAGACTTAATCGATTTTAAAAAAAGAAGCCCAATATCTATTAACTTGGTAGAGTCTGTTGAAGACATACAAAAAAGATTTGGTAGTGGAAGCATGTCTCATGGTGCCTTATCTAAAGAAGCACATGAAACACTGGCTATTGGCATGAATAGAATCAAAGGAGCATCATGCAGTGGTGAGGGTGGAGAAGATGCTTACCGATTTAAAAAAATGAAAAATGGAGACAGCGCTAATTCACGTGTAAAGCAAGTTGCTTCGGCTAGGTTTGGGGTAACAATTGATTATTTAAATAATTGTAATGAAATAGAAATAAAAATTGCCCAAGGTGCAAAACCTGGTGAAGGCGGACAACTACCTGGATTTAAAGTTACAAAAGAAATCGCAAGACTTCGACACTCTACCCCAGGAGTTACTTTAATTTCTCCTCCTCCACACCACGACATTTACTCGATAGAGGATTTAGCCCAGCTTATTTACGATTTAAAGCAAATTAATCCAAAAGCTAGAGTTGGAGTAAAACTTGTTGCGTCTTCAGGAATTGGAACAATTGCAGCAGGCGTAGCTAAAGCAAAAGCTGATATTATACTTATATCTGGTCACAACGGAGGAACAGGAGCAACACCACAAACGAGTGTTAAATATGTTGGCATACCATGGGAGATGGGATTAACAGAAGCGAACCAAGTTTTAACTTTAAATAACTTGAGACATCAAGTGACTTTAAGAACTGACGGAGGAATTAAAACTGGTAGAGATGTAGTCGTTGCAGCGATGATGGGAGCAGAGGAGTTTGGAGTAGCTACAACTGCATTAGTTGCAATGGGTTGTATCATGGTAAGACAATGCCATTCAAACACATGTCCGGTTGGAGTTTGTACTCAAGACGATGAGCTAAGAAAAAAATTTTCAGGCACACCCGATAAAGTTGTAAATTTATTCAAATTTATATCTGAAGAAGTTAGAGAAATACTTGCAGAATTAGGATTTAAAACACTTAATGAAATAATTGGAAGAACTGACTTACTAAGGCAGGTAAGCAAAGGCTCATCTAATCTAGATGATCTAGACCTTAACCCTTTGTTTGTTAAAGCTGACCCAGGTAAAAATAAAAGGTATTGTGAAAGTCCTAAAATTAACTACGTTCCTGATACAGTTGATCAAAAAATCTGGCCAGAGATATTAAGTAACTTAGACAATAAGACACCTCTAAAAGATGAGTATTTAATTGAAAATACAGATAGAGCTGTTGGTACAAGAATATCTTACGAATTATATAAAAAATTCCAAAATAAAACTCTGGATGATGGTTTTTTAAAAATCAATTTCAAAGGTTCTGCAGGTCAATCATTTGGAGCATTTGGAATTAAAGGTTTAAAACTAATATTAAATGGTGATGCAAATGATTATGTTGGTAAAGGGCTTTCAGGTGCAACTCTTGTAGTGAAACTTCAAAAAGAAAGTAATCTAATTTCTTTTGAAAATACTATTATTGGTAACACAGTTTTATATGGAGCAACTTCTGGGAAATTATTTGCAGCAGGACAAGCTGGAGAAAGATTTGCGGTTAGAAATTCAGGTGCAACAGCAGTAGTCGAAGGTTGTGAT
>CACLEU010000021.1 GCA_902606075.1 uncultured Pelagibacteraceae bacterium | reverse complement strand
AGGAAAAAAAGGTTTTGGTTTTTTTCCTGACAAAAACACTAACTTTAGATACCCACAAATTGGTGTTGTCATTATAGAGGATAATGTTGAAATAGGCTGTAATTCGACAATTGATCGTGGATCACTTTCTAATACGGTGATTGGAAAAAATACTTTTTTAGATAACCAAATCCATATTGCTCACAATGTAAAGATAGGCGAAAATTGTATAATTGCTGGACAAGTAGGTTTTGCCGGAAGTTCAGTTATAGGTAATAATGTAATGATAGGAGGCCAAGCTGGAATTTCAGGTCATCTTAAAATAGGGAATAACGTTCAAATTGGTGGAGGTAGTGGCGTTATAAGAGACATCCCTGACAATACTAAAGTTATGGGATATCCAGCTAAAAATCTAAAAAATTTTTTAAGAGATAATAAATGATAGATAAAACTTCAAGAATTGACAAAGATGCTAAAGTTCATTCAAGTGCTAGAATTGGTCCTTTTACTGTGATTGGTCCAAATGTTGAGATAGGTGAAAATGTTATCATTCACTCTCATGTAAACATTGCCGGAAACACAAAAATTGGAAGTGGGAATAAATTTTATCCCTTTGCATCTATTGGCAATGATCCACAGGATCTAAAATATAACGCGGAAGATACTGCATTATTAATTGGAAAAAATAATATATTTAGAGAATATGTTACAGTCAACCCGGGAACAGTTGGCGGGGGAGGAGTGACAATAATTGGAGATAATTGTCTTTTTATGATTTCCTCTCATATTGCTCATGATTGTATAGTAGGCAATAATGTTATTATAGCAAACAATGTTCCACTAGGAGGACATGTTAGTATAGAGGATAATGTTGTTATAGGGGGTAATTCAGCTGTACAACAATTTACTAGGATTGGTAAAATGGCAATGATAGGTGGTATGACTGGGGTTTTAAACGATGTTATACCTTATGGTCTTTCAACTGGAAATAGGAATATATTACAAGGTTTGAATTTGATAGGTTTAAGACGAGCAAAATTTGAAAACAAAACTATAATGGGTCTCTCTGAGGCTTATAAACAAATATTTTGTTCAAAAAATCTTAACGAAAATATCAATAAATTAAACGGGGTCTTTAAAGAAAATCCTCTAGTAAAAGATGTGATTGATTTTATTACTAAAGATAAAAAAAGATCTATTTGTACACCATTTTCGTAAAATGATAGGATTAATTTTTGGTGATACCGATTTTCCAAATCAAATTCTAAAAGCTGTAAAGAAAAAGAAAATTAGATATTTAATTATAGATTTATCAAAATCGAAAAAATTTAAGCAAAATAAAAAAACTTACTCTGTATCGTTAGGTCAATTTGGTAAAATAATTAATATTCTTAAGAATAATAATTGTAAAAAGGTACTTTTTGCAGGAAAGGTCAACAAACCAAATCTCTCTAAGTTAAGGTTAGATTTTAAAGGTATTTATTATATTCCAAGAATTATAAAAGCTTCAAAACTTGGAGATGCCGCAATCCTCAAAGAAATTATAAAAATATTAGCTCAAAATAAAATTAAAACAGAAAATTCATTAAAATTTAATCCAGAACTTACACTTAAAGAGGGTAATTACTCAAAAGTTAAAGTTAATAAACAAGATAAATTGGATATTAATAAAGCAATTAGAACATTGAATAATTTAAGACAATATAATTTCAGCCAAGGTGTAGTGGTTAGAAACAATAGGGTTGTTTCAATAGAGGGTAAAGGTGGTACAAAAAAAATGCTAGAAAAAAGCAAAAGCAAAAAATTTAAAAATCACGGTGTTATGGTTAAATTTCCAAAAAAGAAACAAGATCTTAGAATTGATCTTCCTACCATTGGACTGATGACATTAAAACAATGCAAAACTGCTGGATTAAAAGGTATTATTGTAAAAAGGAAACAGCATATATTTTTAGATAAAAAAAAATGTTTAAGTTTTGCTTATAAAAATAAGATGTTTATATCTGTAAAATGAAAAAAATTTTTATATTAACTGGAGAACCTTCAGGGGATAAATTAGCATCGAAAGTGGTTACTAAAATTAAACAAAATCAAACTAATATAGACTATTTAAGTGTTGGTGGTTCTTATTTAAATGCTCTCGGAATAAAATCAATTTATGACCTTAAAGAGATAACTTATATTGGTTTTACGAGTGTATTATTAAATATATTTAAAATAAGAAATCGAATTAATCAAACTGTTAAAAAGATAATTGAATTTAATCCGGATATTTTACTTAGTGTTGATAGTCCAGATTTTACACTAAGAGTTGCTGAGAAGGTTAAAAAAATCAGTCCAAAGATAAAAACTATACATTATGTTGCTCCTCAGGTATGGGTTTGGAGAGAGGGAAGAGTTAAAAAATTAAAAAAATATTTAGATCATATTCTTTTACTATTTCATTTTGAAAAAAAATACTTTGATAAAGAGAATATTAAAAATACTTTTGTTGGTCATCCATTACTTGAAAATAAAGATAGTGTTAAAATAGATTTATCAAATTTAGTTGATAATGATAAAAAAATAATATCTTTATTTGCTGGGAGCAGGACATCAGAAATAAATATTCTTTTACCTATATTATTAGACTTCATTAAACTAATGAATGAAAAATTCAATCAATATCACTTTGTATTTCACTCAACTGATCAAAATAAAGATTGTATAAAAAATCAAATAAAAAAAAGTAATTTAAAAAATGTTGAAGTTATATCTGATGAAAATATCAAGTCGCAAATATTATCAAATTCCATATTTGCTGTAGCTAAATCTGGGACAGTATCTTTAGAGATTTGTAATTATAAGATTCCATCAATAATAATTTATAAAATGAATTTTATAAATTTTTTAATTGTAAAGTTTTTAGTGAAGGTAAAATTTGCTAATATTATCAATATTATTAATCAAAGAGAAATAATTCCAGAATTAATTCAAAATGAATGTAATCCAAAAGAAATTTTTAAATCTGTCGTCTATTTTTTAAAAAACCCAGAACTTATGCAAAAACAAATTAAAGATATAAATAAAACATTGAATGAGATTAGATCTAAAACGTCCTCGTCAGCGGAAGCCTCTGCTGTAGTTTCAAGCTATCTTGCTATCTAATCTTTTTTTAACTTCTTCTTTTCCTAAAGATAGGATTATATCATATATTCCAGGACCAAATTTTGAACCAGTTAAAGCTATTCTTAAAGGCTGACCAACACCCTTAAAATTTGTTTGATGAGATTTTATAAGACCATTTATCACTGGTTCTAAAATTTCTCTAGTAGGTTGATCTATTTTTGAAAATTGAGAACTAAAATCAGAAATAACTCTTTTAGCTTTCTCATCAATTAATTTTATATCATCCTGGTTAAAATTTACCTTATCAACGATTATATACTGACTATTATTTGAAATATCTTCTAAAGTTTTGGCTTTGTTTTTTAAAAATGACAATGCTTTTTTTATTTTATCCCTCTTATCAGATTTAATTTCACCCTTAAATTCTTTGCAGTATTCAACGAATTGACTAAACAAGTCATTTTCATTCATATTTTTAATGTAGAATTCATTCATAGATAAAATTCTACTCATATCTAGTTTAGATGGTGATTTTCCGATATCTTCAAGGTTAAAACATTTAATGCTTTCGTCTAATGTAAATATTTCTTTATCTTTATAAGACCACCCCAATCTAAGAAGATAATTCCTAAGAGCATCAGGCATAATGCCAATTTTAGAATAATCGTTTAATGTTGAAGCCTTATCACGTTTTGATAGTTTCTTTCCTTCTATTGTATGTATTAATGGTATATGAGCAAAAAAGGGCAATTCCCATTCCATGGCTTGATAAATTTGAATTTGTTTAAAAGTATTTATTTTATGATCATCCCCTCTAATTATATGTGTCATATTCATTTGGTGATCATCAACAGTTGCTGATAAATTGTAAGTTGGAGTTCCGTCATTCCTTAATATTACAAAATCTTCAATAGTATTATTTTCAATTTCAACATTACCTTGAACTAAATCTTTTAATATAGAGTTACCGTCTATTTTACTCTTAAATCTTATTACTGGCCTTATATCTTTAGGGGCATCAGTCTCTTCTTTATCTCTCCATTTTCTGTCATAAATATAAGGAATTTTTTTTTGTTTAGCTCTTTTTTTTTGTTCTTCAATTTCTTCAGGAGAGCAGTAACATTTATACGCACTACCTTTTTTTAATAATTCATTAGCAACTTTAATGTGATCATCTATTTTTTTAGATTGAACATATTCTTCACCATCAAAGTTAATACCAATCCATTTAAGAGAATTTACAATTTGTTTTTTATATTCATCTTTAGATCTTTCTTTATCAGTATCTTCAATTCTCAGAAAAAAATTACCATTTTGATTTTTTGAATATAACCAGTTAAATAAAGCAGTTCGTATTCCACCTATATGTAAAGGGCCTGTTGGCGAGGGAGCAAATCTAGTTGCTACTTTTGACATTTAATATTATTAAACTATTTTTTTAGAAGTTTCTATACAAAGATACTAGAACACCTTGAACTTTAACCCTGTCAGGACCAAATATTTTTGTTTCGTAATTCTTATTAGCACTTTCAAGAGCTATTGTTTTGCCTTTTCTTCTTATTCTTTTTAGCATAGCCTCATGATCGTCAATTAAAGCAACAATAATTTTTCCGTTTTCTGCTGTATCGGTTTTTTTCACAATTACAGTGTCACCTTCGCTGATACCAGCTTCAATCATTGAGTCCCCTTGAACTTTTAAACCAAAGTATTCTCCATTTTTTTCTATATTATTAGGCAAAGGAACTCTAGATACCTCATTCTGTATTGCTTCAACAGGAGTTCCAGCAGCAATTTTACCTAGAACTGGTATTTCATTTTTTTCGATACCTTCTTCATCTAAGCCACCTTTTATTACACTTGGTGAAAAAGAGTTATAAATATCATTTGCTGATGCAGTTTCAGGAAGTTTAACAACCTCTAAAGCTCTAGCTTTATGTGCCAATCTTTTTATAAAACCTCTTTCTTCCAAAGCACTTATTAAACGATGTATTCCAGATTTTGACTTTAAGTTAAGCGATTCTTTCATTTCTTCATAGGAAGGAGAAACACCAGAGCTTCTCAACTTCTTGTTGATAAACATTAATAGGTTTTTTTGTTTTTTAGTTAGCATAAGAACAAATATCGTACAAATAATGTTCTACAAAAGTTCTATAAAATAAACAACAGTAAAAAAGGCTAGTAAATGCTGGATTTTTTTACTAAAGCACTGAAAATATAGAGTTATTATTTAAATTTTTTAAAAGTGATTCACCAATTAAAAAAGTTTTGATAGAAGTTTTGCTTGATAGCTCTAAAAGTTCTTCTTTTGTTTTAATACCACTTTCTGAAATTAATGGTCCAGAGTGATTTATTAAAACATCATGAATATCAAAAGTTGTATTTATGTCGGTTTTTAAAGTTTTCAGGTTTCTATTGTTTATACCTATCAAAGCGTTTTTAAACTTAAGAGCTTGCTTAGCTTCCTCTACAGTATGCACCTCTACAATAACAGTCATATTTAATTTAATTGCTTCTTCATATAATTCATCTGCCAAACTTTCACTAACACCAGCTAGTATAATTAGTATTGCATCGGATCCGTAACTTTTAGCTAAAGCAACTTGAAATTTATCAATGAAAAAATCTTTACACAGAATCGGTAATTTAATTTTTTCTTTTATTTTGCTAATATGAGCTTGGTTTCCTAAAAAAAAATCTTCCTCTGTTAAGACTGATAAACATGTTGCTTTATTTGCATTATATATATTAGCAATTTCGACTGGATTATAATCTTTAATGATTATACCAGCGGTAGGACTTGCTTTTTTAATTTCAGCAATTATTGAAATTTTTTTATCACTTAAATTTTTTAGAATTTTACTTTTAAAATCTATGAATGAGTTATTTTTATCTATTAATTCTTTTAATGTTTCCAAATTTGTAGCCTTTTTAAGACTTTCAATTTTTTCAACTTTTTTTTTAATTATTTTTTCAAGAATATTTTCAGGCATTTTGAATTTTTTTTAAATGATTATAAGATTCTCCTGATTTAATAAAATCTCTAGCATAATTATATGCTATTTTAAAATTGTTATATTTTTCTGATACAATCAAACCTGCGGCCGCATTTAGACATACTGCTTTAGAAAAATCATTATCTTCACCTTTAAATATTTCAATTATTTTATTTGCGTTAAATTTTACATCATTACCAACAAGATTTTCAAATTTATCTAAATTTATATCGAATTCTTTTGGATCAATTACTATTTTTGATATCTTGCCATATTTTAGTTGTATTACATTTGTTTTTGCATAAGGAGAAATTTCATCCAGCCCATCTTCGCTATTAACAATCCATGCAAATTTTATATCTAAATTATTTAGAGCATTTGCAAACATTTCTAAAAGTTTTTTGTCAAAAACTCCAACTACTTGACGTTTAACTAAAGCTGGATTACTCAAAGGTCCTATCATATTAAATATAGTTCTTTTACCAATCTTTTTTCTAATAGGTCCTACAAACTTCATTGCACTATGATAATTTGGTGCAAACATAAAACCAAAATTATTTTTTTTTATTTGAGTTTCAATATCTTTTGGCTCTAAATCAATATTTATATTCAAGGCTTCTAAAACATCTCCGGATCCACATTTAGATGATACGGCTTTATTCCCATGTTTTGCCACTTTAATTCCTATACTAGCGAGTAATAATGCAGATGCTGTTGATATATTTAGTGTATTCATACCATCACCACCAGTTCCACAAGTATCAATACAACCATCAAAATTGACTCTTTTGGACTTTTCTCTAAGAACGTAAACACCCCCAGCAATTTCATCTGAAGCTTCACCTTTTGCTGATAAAAGTGTTAAAAAATTAAAGATATCCTTTTCATTTGCTTTACCTTCCATTAATAATTGGAAAGCTGCTTTACTTTCTTCAAAAGATAAATTTTGTTTATTTTTTATTTTTTCTATAAATTGTTTCATGTGTTTTTTAATTCAATAAAATTTTTTAATATTTTTATACCTAATTTTGTTTTAATACTTTCAGGATGAAATTGTACCCCATGTATATTAAATTTTTTATGTTGAATACCCATTATTAATCCGTCCTTAGTTTCTGCAGTAATTTCTAGCTCTTTTGATAAGGTTTTTTTATCTACTATTAAACTATGATATCTTGTAGCGACAAAACTTTTGGGTAAATTTCTTAAAATTCCTTTTTTTTTTGAAAGAATAAGACTTGTTTTACCATGCATAAGTTTTTTTGCCTGTACTATTTTTGAACCGAAAACTTGACCAATTATCTGATGTCCTAAACAAACACCTAATATAGGTATTTTTTTATAAATAGACTTTACAATTTTTAAACAATTACCTGATTGATTTGGGTTCCCAGGACCAGGTGATATTACAATTTTATTAAATTTTTTTTTTATTATTGTTTCTGAGTCAATTTTATCATTTCTATAAACCTCAACTTTACACTTTAGTTGTGAAATATAATGATAAAGATTATAAGTAAAACTATCGTAATTATCTATTAATATAATCTTCATTTTAATCGAGAGCTTTAATTAAAGCCTTAGATTTATTTACAGTTTCTTGGAATTCTTTTTCCGGAACACTGTCGGCAACAATACCAGCTCCTGCCTGAACATAATATTTCCCATTTTTAACTAAAGCAGTTCTTAAGGCAATACATGTATCAAAATCGCCATTTGCAGAAAAATAACCTATCCCACCAGCGTAAATTTTTCTTTTATTTTTCTCCAATTCATCAATTATCTCCATCGCTCTAATTTTTGGTGCCCCTGATACAGTTCCAGCTGGAAAACCTGACATAAGAGTATCATATTTTGATCTTTTTTTATCAAATTCTCCAGTTACATTTGAAACTATGTGCATAACATGAGAATATTTCTCAACTTTAAATTGTTCATTTACTTTTACAGTATTTATTTTCGATACTTTTCCAACATCATTTCTGCCCAGATCCAACAACATCAAATGTTCTGATATTTCTTTTTGGTCTGACAACAAATCATTTTTATAATAGTTATCTTCTATTTTATTTTTCCCACGTGGTCTTGTACCTGCTATTGGTCTGATGGTAACTTTATTGTCTCTTAATCTTACAAGGATTTCAGGACTCGCACCAATAATTTGAAAATCATTGAAATTAAAATAGAACATAAATGGAGATGGATTTGTTATTCTCAATTTTTTATAAATATTCAATGGCGATTTTGTTAATTTTGTTTCAAAACGCTGGCTTAGAACTACTTGGAATATGTCACCAATTTTAATGTATTTTTTTGCTTTTTTGACATTTTTTAAAAATTGTTTCTTTGAAATATTTGATTTGATAGGTTTTTTAATTACTTTTTCAGATTTATAATTTA
>CACLEU010000020.1 GCA_902606075.1 uncultured Pelagibacteraceae bacterium | reverse complement strand
CTACGCTTGATCCAGAAAATAGAAATCTTTTACAAGTAAAATATTCTAAAGATCAAAAAAAAGATCAGGAAATTATTCACACTTTAATGGGCAATGATGTAAGTATTAGAAAAGAATTCATTATCTCAAACGCTATTGATATTAACAATCTTGATATTTAAAAAATATGGAAACAACATCTGTTTCTAAAATTTATTCCTTAAATAAGTCCACTTATATCAACTTAAGATGGATAGGTATAATTGGTCAATTTTTAACTATGAATATTGTTTATTTTGTATTTAAATTTGATTTCAACTTTTACTTAACCAATTTAATAATATTTTTGGGTATTTTATCTAACCTGATTTTAATTTATTTTTATCAAAAAAATATTCTTTCAAATAGAGCGTCATTCGTTTTTTTATTTTTAGATATTTTGCAACTTGGCACTTTAATTTTTCTTACTGGAGGAATTTTAAACCCTTTTTCAATATTTCTAATTATTCCAAGTGTTTTCTCATCCTCTAACCTTGAACTAAAAGCCAGTTTGACACTAATTAGCTTAACTGTTCTATTAATACTTTTACTGACCTTCTATCATGTAGAGTTAGTCTATCCTGGTAAAAATATGATTTTTGTAAATATGTACTACTACTATGCAATTCCAACGTCATTAATCATCGCTTTAATATTTCTTAATTATTTCGCTACTACTTTTGGAAAGGAGTCGAGGCTGAGAAAAGAAGCTTTAGACAAATTAGAGCAAGTTATTGCAAAAGAACATGAATTAGTTTCACTTGGTGGTCAAGCTGCTGCTGCAGCGCACTCTTTAAATACACCACTATCAACCATTAAAGTTATATCTCAAGATATGTATAAGCAGTTTAAAAACCAAAATGATACAAAAAAAGATCTTGAACTGTTAGTTAGTCAAGTTGATAGGTGTAGTCAAATTTTAAAAAAATTAACTTTAAATCCGTCTCAAGATGATAACTTTATAAATCTCAAATTATCGATTTCAGATTACGTTTCAGAAATTATTAAATCTTTTAGAGAAATTTCAGATAAAGAATTTATAATTAACCTAAGTCAAGATTCTAACTCATTCAAAATTCCAAAAATAATTGAAATTATATATGGAATAAGAAATTTTGTTGGTAACGCAAATAAATTTGCAAAAAGTAAAATATACGTTTCTATCAAAAGTAACGATGGAATTACTGAAATATCCATTGAAGATGATGGAAATGGATATCCAAAAGATATTTTGAGTAAAATTGGGGAGCCATACATAAAGTCTTCTTATTATATTGATAATCCAAAAGCAGGCCTAGGCTTAGGAATTTTTATTGGGAAGACCCTCTTGGAACGAAACAAAGCTAAAGTTATTTGCAGAAATTCAAAAACAAGAGCAGGTGCAGAAGTAATAATAAGCTGGAAAAATAGTTCTTTGAAAAATATTTAATGATAGTTTTTTTTATTTAATTTTTTTTCAAACAATTGACTTAATTGCTTTATCATCACGTCACCAAGCTCTTGAACATCTGTAATTTTAATAGCCTTTTTATAATATCTTGATACATCATGGCCAATACCAATAGCTAAAATTTCAAAATCTTTGTTATCTTGAATAGTTTTTACAACTTTTTTCAAATGCTTTTCCAAAAAATCGCCAGAGTTTACTGACAATGTTGAATCGTCAACAGGTGCTCCATCCGAGATGACCATTAAAATTTTTCTCTCCTCTTTTCTTTTTTTTAATCTATTAAACGCCCATAAAATCGCCTCTCCATCTATATTCTCTTTAAGCAAACCTTCTTTTAACATAAGTCCTAGATTTTTTTTTGATTGCCTCCAGTTTGAGTCTGCACTTTTATAAATAATATGTCTTAAATCATTTAATCTTCCTGGATACTGAGGTTTCCCACTCTTGTTCCAATCTTCTCGAGATTCACCGCCCTTCCAATTTTTGGTAGTAAAACCTAAGATCTCAACCTTTACATTACATCTTTCTAATGTTCTTGATAAAATATCCGCACATAACGCAGCAATAGTTATAGGTCTACCACGCATAGAACCAGAGTTGTCGATTAATAAAGTTACTATTGTATCTTTAAACTCAAAATCTTTCTCCTTTTTAAAAGAAAGAGAATTTTGTGGATCTATTATAATTCTTGTAAGCTTTGAACTGTCTAACAAACCTTCTTCAAGGTCATATTCCCACGATCTATTTTGTATTGCTAACAATTGCCTTTGCAATTTATTAGCTAACTTTGCAATTAAATCTTGGAAATTAACTAGCTGTTGATCTAGATTTTTTCTTAGTCTTAAAATTTCCTCTTCTTTTTCTAAATTTTCTGCTTTATCGATTTCATCAAATTTTGTAGTAAAAACTTTATATTCAATATTTTTCTTTTTTATATTAATTTTTTGAGCAACTCTTTCTAAACTTTCTCCATTATCGTCTGATTGTTCACTATCTTCCTCCATTCTAAATTGGTTTACATCATAATCAGCTTCAGTATCAAATTGACTTTCACCTTTCTTATCAGAAAAATCCTTATTTTCATCATCACTACTATCCTCAGCGCTGTCATTTTTTGCTGAATTTTGGTTGTCTAGATTTTGATTATTTTCTTGATTTTGTGTATTTTCAAAAATATCCATATTTTCAAGTAATTGTGAAAATTTAAAATTATAATTTTCTTGATTTTCTATATTTGACTCTAAATAATTTAAATGATTATTTAAATTTTTATCAAAATCTTTTCTCCAATAGCTCAAAACTTTGAGTGAATATTTGTTTAAGTTTAATTTAAAGAATTTTTCTAATATATATAATTCAAAAGCATCTAGAACACTTGTCTCTTCCTTTGAATTTAAATTATTGTTTTTTTCATCATTAATTTTTTGATAATAATTGTTTTCTAGATTTTTTTTAATACCGTTTAACATATTTGAACCAAGCATTTCACATCTCATGATTTCAGATAGTTCGTAAATTTTTTTTAAAGCTGGATTTTTAGGTTGATTTTTTTGAAATATCATATTGTCAGAAAACCTAAATCTTAGGGCTTTTGAGTCGGCATTAGCCCTTAATTTTATATAATCTTTTTTGTTTTTGAAATCTTTGATTTCTGAAAAATCTAAATTTTTAAGACTAGAATTTTTATTTTGTGAATTATCATCATTTAGTTGATTAGAAATTACTTTGTAAGTTGACTTTATTGCATGTTTAATTTGCTCCTCTATAATTTCTCTCTTTTTTTCCATTTATTCTAGGAATTAATAAGCGCTTCTGGAAGATCCTCTCCAAAACATCTTTGGTAATATTCAGAAATAATACTTTTTTCTGTATCATCACATTTATTTAAAAATGTCACCCTGAACGCATATCCTATGTTTGCAAATATTACAGCGTTGTCCGCCCAATGCAAAACAGTCCGTGGACTCATAACAGTCGAGATATCCCCAGCAATAAAACCTTTTCTTGTCAAAGATGCTACTTTAATCATATTAGAAATTTTTTCTTTGCCTTCAGTATTATTATAAGAGTTATTTTTTGCTAGAATAATCTCCATTTCTTTTTCAAGACTTAAATAATTCAAGGTAGTAACTATGTTCCATCTATCCATTTGACCCTGGTTTATTTGTTGAGTTCCGTGATATAAACCCGAAGTATCTCCCAAGCCAACAGTATTTGAAGTTGCAAAAAGTCTGAAATATTTATTTTGCTTAATAACCTTATTTTTATCTAGTAATGTAAAGTTTCCCTCAGACTCTAGTATTCTTTGTATCACAAACATAACATCTGGTCTGCCAGCGTCGTATTCATCAAAAACCAAAGCCACAGGATTTTGAATTGACCAAGGCAGAATACCTTCCTGGAACTCTGTTATTTGTTTTCCATCCTTAAGTTTTATAGCATCTTTTCCTATAAGGTCTATTCTGCTTATATGACTATCTAAGTTAACTCTTATACATGGCCAGTTAAGTCTAGCTGCAATTTGTTCTATGTGAGTTGATTTTCCTGTTCCGTGATAACCTTGAACTAAAACTCTCTTATTAAAAGAAAAACCTGATAATATTGCAATTGTTGTATCTTTATCAAACTTATAATTTTTATCAATTTCAGGTACAAATTCATTTTTTTTTTCAAAAGCTTCTATTTCTAAATCACTATCTATGCCAAAAGTTTGTTTAACTGATAACTTAATGTTAGGCACTATGTTTAAATCATTATTCATTTTTTTAATGTTCTTTTAAGCTGTGTATAAGCTAAAGTTATTACCTTAAGTTTTTCCTCGAATTTTTTATTTCCTGAATTCATATCAGGATGAAATTTTTTAACAAGTTTTTTAAACTTGGATCTTATTTTTTCCCAATTAATAGTGACAACTAAGCCTAAAATATCAAAGGCTTTTAAATCTTTATTGGAAAAATTAAACTGTGCCATTTTAGCATGATTTTTACCAATCCCGTTTTTATCTAAATCCTCTTTTAAAGCATTATTCCACAATATTTTAAAAAAATTATCTTGAGCACTGAAGTTTTGAGTAGGTTTATGCCAAGTCATATCTGCTTTGATAAATTCTAAAATCTCAGCATCATCCATATTTTCAAAATAATTCCAATTTTTATTAAATTCTTTAATATGTTCTAAACAAAGAAGTCTATATTTCTTGCTGTTATCTTTCTCAACTGGAGCTTTATATTCCCCTATATTGTTACAATTATTCCAATCGCAAATAGTTTTCATTAGGTTATTATTATATAATTTTTTATGAAAATAAATAATTTAATAGAAACAGTAAAAAAAAAAATTTGTAATAAGATTGAATGTGAAAGAATTTACGTTGAAGATAAAACATTTCTACACAAAAAGCACAAGAATTTTGACTCAAAAAAATTTCATCTTAAAGTTAAAATAAAGTCATTAGAACTCAAATCAAAAAAAAAAATTGAAGCGAATAGACTTATATTCGATATATTAGAGCAAGAAATGAAAGATTATATACATTCAATTCAATTATTTATCAATTAGCGAATTTAAAAATTTTTTAACTTTAATTTGAGGGTACTTTTTATTTAAAACTGGTTTTGCAATTTTTCTTAACAAAATTAAATTTATATTTTTGCTGTTATTTTTTTTGTCTCTAATCATAAAATTTGATATTTTATTTATGTTATTTTTTTCAAAGTAAGTATTTAGATTATTATATTTTAACTCTTTTATATGATTTTCTATTAACTCAAGTTCACTTTTTGGAAGCAGATTTTCTTTATTACTAAATTTTGAGGCAGTCAAAATACCAAGTAAAACGGCCTCTCCATGATTTAATTTGTTTGTGTAACCCAAAGTAGACTCGAATGCATGCGCAAAAGTGTGTCCATAATTTAAAGTTTTTCTTAAATTATTCTCTCTTTCATCCTTTTCAACAATTGCTTTTTTTATTTTACAACTATTAAATATTGATTTTTTAATAATATTTGGTTTTAAATTTAAAATACTTTTAAAGTTATTTTTTAAAAAAATGAAAAATTTTTTATCTTGGATTAGTGCATGTTTAAGAATTTCCGCATATCCACAAATCATTTCTCTTCTAGGAAGTGATTTAAGAAAAACAGTGTCGGTTATTACTACATTGGGTTGACAAAAAGTTCCAATCATATTCTTTCCAAAAAAATTGTTAACACCAGTTTTTCCACCAATAGAAGAGTCTACTTGACTTAGTAACGTTGAGGGAATATTTACAAAATTTAGGCCCCTTTTGTATACACTTGCGGCGAAAGCACATATATCTCCAGCTATACCACCACCAATAGTTATTAAACAGTCGTTCCTATTAAAGTTGTTTTTACCTAAAATATCTAATATTTTTTTTACTGTATCTAAATTTTTTATTTTTTCATTAAATTGAATCCCAAGAAATATATTTTTATCTTCTTTTAATTTAGCTTTAAATTTGGATATGATTTTTATAGGAACATTTTTATCATATATAATTATCAGTTTTTTTGTTTTAATTTTATTTTCAGCAAGAATTTTCTTTATTTTGAAACATTTGTTTTCACCAAAATAAATTGGATATGTTTTATCTTTAGTTTTAATTAACAATTTCATTTTTAATACATTTTTGAAAAATTTTATTTACTATTTCACTTTTTTTTAAATCATCACAAATTATTTTAAAATCTGAAAAATTATAAATTTTGTTTCTTTCACTAATTAATTTTTTAATTTCTGCATGATTCATATTTGTAACGACTGGTCTTTTATCATTATTTTTAATTCTTTTAATTAGAGTCTCGCTATTCCAATGAAGCCAAAATGTCTTGGACTTTTGCTTTATAATTTTTCTCAATTCTTTGTTCATAAATGCACCACCACCTAGTGATATTATTTTATTATTTTCACTAAGAGACTGAATAGTAACATTGAATTCTAATTCTCTAAAGTACGCCTCACCTTTTAATTCAAAAATCTGTTTAATATTCTGATTTTGTATTTTCTCTATCCTCCTATCTATATCTATTAATAAAACATTTAATTTTTTACTTAACAAACCACCAATAGTGGATTTTCCAGAACCCATCATGCCTAATAACACTATATTTTTTTTAATTTCCATATTTTTCTTTATTGAAAAAACATAAATTTGTCTTAATTTGAAATTATTTAAAGTACATGCAATTTTATAAAAAAACAAGTATTGGAAGATCTAATAACTACACAAGATTAATTGTTAAGATTGTTCTAGCTATAATAATAATTTCCTTAATGATTTTTTTTGTGGGTAAAATTAATTTTCCAGCGCCAAATAAATTAATTAAACAAGAAATACCTAGAGAAAACCTAAAAATTGTTAAATAAATCTTTCATAAATATTATATTAGTTTTCTTATCAATTTTCTATTCATATACTTTTGCAAATGAGCCGGTTGATATTTGGAACATAGAAAAAAAAAAAGAAAAAAATAATTCTTTAAATTCAAATACAAAAGATATCAACGATGTGACTGGAAATACTATTATTCTAGATAACATGGTAAAAAAAATCGAAGAAGGTGAAATATTAAGTAAAAGAAAAATAGTAGGATTATACGATCCTGAAGAAAATGGTTTTGCTTTGGAAATGTGGAATAATACTGACCCAAAAAGAATTTTTGAGTTATCAAAAAAAATTAGCAATATGACGCTCTCAGAAGATGCAAAGAGAATATATACAAAAATTATTTTAACAAATTCATACTCTCCAAGTGACGAATTAGATCAAAAAGTTTTTTTAAATATCAAATCTGATTGGTTAATTAAGTTTAGAGATATTGATTTAATTAAAGAGTATTTAAAAAAAAATATTGATTTAGACCCAAATGAAAAACTAACGAAATTTGTTTTAGATGAGTTATTTGCGGTTAAAAAAAATAAAGAAGCATGTGAATTTTTAGAAGAACTTAATACAAACTTTAAAAATAGTTACTTAACTAAGTTTTCAATTTATTGTCTTATTTATTTAAAAAAAAATGAACAAGCCTCACTTAGATATGATTTAGAGAAAGAACTAGGTTATGAAGATCTTTTTTTCGAAAATAAATTTCAATTTCTACAGGGATATATTTCGAATTCATCAGATACCTCAGAAAAAGATCTATTAAACTTACATTTATCATATGAAACTAATAAGGAATATAAGTATTCACCTAATAATAAAACTCCTAAAATATATTGGAGATATTTGTCCTCTAATAATTTATTAGAAAATATAAATAATATAGATATTGAAGATGAAAAACAAATATCTCTTCTTGAAAAGGCTACCCATCAAGGAAATTATGAAGAAATAGATTTGCTTAATCTATACAAAAGATTTCAGTTTTCAGTAGATCAGTTGTTAAATATTGAAAGCGAAATACAGAAGATCTCAAAAATAAAATCAAGAGCTTTATTGTACCAAGGCATACTTCTGAACAAAGACCCCAAAACTATAGTCAAGTTATCAAAGCTTTTAAAGGAAAGTTTTGTCAATGATGATATTCCAAACTCATTTAATAATGAACTAAAAAATATATTAGTAAATTATGATATAGAAGATTTATCTTCTGATCTTACTGAATTCTATTCAAAAAGTTTGGAAAAAGAAAATCTTGATAGAGATATCAAATTTAATAACAAAATCTTGCATCAATCTAAGTTAGTAAAATATTTTGGCAAAGAAAAAGTATCAATTAAAAAAACTGAAAAGGACTTAAATAATTACTTAAAGAAAGTTAAAAAAAGTAAAAAAAATTATTTGATTACAAAAGATATTATATTAATTGAAGCTATGTTGTCCGATGGCATTGAAATTAAAGAAGAATATAAAAAATTGTTTAATTCAAAGGAAAATACTATTCCTACCGATATCCAAATTTTGATAAATGATCAAGAGATTGGCATGGCTGTATTAAGATTGATTGAGATTATTGGTCAAGATAAAATTAAAGATTTAGGATCTGAAACACTTTACTTTTTGATCAATGCACTTAATCAAATGAATATAGACCCAATTAGAGATGAGATTTTGTTTAGTGTTTTGCCTTTAAGGGCTTAAGTTTTTCATAATTTTGTAATAAAATCCGACGATGACAATAAAAAAAATTTTAATAGAACCAAACAGATTATTAAGAAAAGTTTCACAACCTGTAAAAAAAATTAATAAGGAAATTCAAAGACTTATGGACGATATGTTGGAAACAATGTATTCATCAAACGGCATTGGTCTTGCTGCAATACAAATAGGTGTACCAAAAAATTTGATAGTTATTGATTTATTAACAAAAGACAAAAAAAAAAATCCAATATATTTTATTAACCCTAAAATTATAAAAAAGAGTTCAAGAATGTCTAATTATGAAGAAGGATGTCTATCAATACCAAATTTATTTGCCGAAGTAAAAAGACCCAGCGAATGCGATGTTGAGTATCTAGATTATAATGGAAAAAAAAAAATTATTAATGCCTCAGGTTTATTGGCTACTTGTATTCAACATGAGATAGACCATTTGAATGGAATATTATTTATAGATTATTTGTCAAAACTTAAAAGAGACATAATTTTGAAAAAATTGTCAAAACAAAAAATAGATCAAAAAAGATTGGTAATTTAAACAATAATGAAAAAAATTGTTTTTATGGGAACCCCTTCATTTGCAGTTCCAATTTTGAAATCAATTTTTCAAGAAGGCTTTAACATACCTTTAGTCTATACCCAACCACCTAGCAAAAGTAACAGAGGTTACAAAATGAATAAGTCCCCGGTTCACAAATTTTGTGTGGAGAATAATTTAAGTGTTAGAACACCAAAAAATTTTAAAAAATTTGATGAAGAAAAAAAAATTTTAGAAAAATTGGAGGCAGATATCGCAATAGTTGTGGCTTATGGGCAAATATTACCTAAAAATATTCTAAATGTTTGTAAAAAAGGTTTTATAAATATTCATGCGTCTTTACTGCCTAGGTTGAGAGGTGCAGCACCTATTCAACGTTCGATTATAAATTTAAATACTGAAACAGGTATAAGTATTATGCAAATTAATGAAAAATTAGACCAAGGAAAAGTTTGTAGTCAATACAAAATTAATATTAATAAGAACGACAATGCTGAAGATCTATCATTAAGATTGTCTAATTTAGCTTCAGAAAAAATTGTCAAAGATATTGAAGACATTTTAGAAAATAAAAAAAGATTTTTAGAGCAAGACCACTCCAAAGCTACATATGCAAATAAAATAAATAAAGATGAAGGACAAATAGACTGGAAAGATAAAGCAGAAAATATAATTGGTAAAATAAATGGTTTATATCCTATACCTGGAGCGTGGTTTTATTTTGAGGGTGAAAGATATAAAATATTAAAAGCGAACATTTCTAATAGTAACTCAAATCCCGGCACGGTACTAAACGATAGTATCGAAATTTCTTGTGGCATAAATTCCATCAAAATTTTAGAAATACAAAGAGAAGGAAAAAAAGTTCAAAATATCAAAGATTTTATTTTAGGAACAAAAATAAAAAAAGGTGTTAATTTAATAAATGCATAGATATCAAATTCTAATGGAGTATGTTGGTACAAATTTTTATGGATGGCAATCCCAGAAGAAAGAAATTACAATTCAAGGCACTGCTCAAAGAATACTAAAGAAAATTCTTAGAGAAAAAGTGCAATTATATGGTTCAGGCAGAACAGATTCCAAGGTCCACGCTATTGAACAATCAGCACATTTTGATGTTAAAAATAGAATTCAAAATATTAGAAAATTTTGCAACACATTAAATTTTTTTTTAAATAAGAAATTTATAACTGTTCTCAAAATAAATAAAAAACCACTAAGTTTTCATGCAAGATACTCAGCAAAAAAAAGAATTTATAAATACTTAATACACAACCGTGAAAGTTTGCCTTCAATAGATAGAGATAGAGGATGGTATGTTAGAAAAAAATTAAATTTAGAACTTATTAAAAAAGCATCACGTTATCTAAAAGGTACACATGATTTATCTGTTTTTAGAGCATCAAACTGTTCAGCATCAAGCCCCGTGAGGACTATCGACTATTTAATAATAAAAAGAAATAATGATATTATTGAGATAAAGATAAAATCACAGTCTTTTTTAAAACAACAGATCCGCTCTATCGTGGGATGTTTAAAATACGTAGGTGAAAGAAAGTGGACAGTTAATAAATTCAAAAAAATTGTTTTATCCAAGGATAGAAATTTGTGTGCACCTCCTGCACCAGGAACTGGATTATACTTGGAAAGAATTATCTACTAATTTTACTAATTCTGAATTTTTTGTTAATTCTCCATCTAGAACCTTCACGTACTATAAAACCACAACA
>CACLEU010000019.1 GCA_902606075.1 uncultured Pelagibacteraceae bacterium | reverse complement strand
TAACTTTTTCTAAAATTATATTAATTTTATGATCATTTTTTCTTGATTGTAAAGAAATAATACCCTGACCTGCTGAAGGTATAATTTTATTACAATTAAATTCTTGAGTAATTAAATTAGTCATCTTTAAACACTTCAAACCTGCCTTTGCTAAAATAATTGCATCATATTTTTTTTCATAAATTTTTTTTATTCTACTATCAATATTTCCTCTAATAAGTTTGAATTTTAAATCAGACCTCATCGTTTTTAATTGAAACTCTCTTCTAAAAGAAGACGTACCAATGATGGAATTTTTTTTTAATTTTTCAAAAGTTAAATTATTTTTACTTATCAGTACTTCCTTGGGCGAATTTCTTTTAAGAAATGCTTTAATAATCAAACCTGGTGTTTCTTTGTATGGAATATCTTTTAATGAGTGAATGGCTATATCAATTTTTTTTGAAATCAATTCTTTTTCAATATTCTTCACAAATTCTCCTTTGCCGCCAATATCAGAGGTTCTGCGATTTAAGATTCTGTCTCCTTTTGTTACAATTTTTTTTAACTCAATCTTTCCATTATAAAATTTTTTAATTTCTCTAATCGCAATTTGTGCATATTTAATAGCTAGTTTACTTCCCCTAGCTCCTACGATTATTTTTTTTTTATTCATAATATTTGATTTTACCTATATTAATTAAATTATTTATGAAAAAAAAAATACTTATAATGGGCATAGAAACAAGCTGTGATGAGACAGCAGTTTCCATAATTCAAGATAATGGGACAAAACCACCAAAAATATTGGCTAATATTATATCAAGCCAAGAACAGGTTCATAAGAAATTTGGAGGTGTGGTACCTGAGTTAGCAGCAAGAAGTCATTTAGAAAAAATTGAAATGATTACAAGAAAAGCCCTTAAAAAAAGCAGAGTAAAATTAGATAACATAGACGCCATATCGGCTACAGCAGGACCTGGTTTAATCGTTTGTTTATCTGTCGGTTTTAGTTTTGCAAAATCATTGTCATTAGCGTTAAAAAAACCCTTAATCGCTGTAAACCATTTAGAAGGTCATGCATTAAGTCCTATGTTTCAAAATAATATAAAATTTCCTTATTTACTTTTGCTTATTTCAGGCGGACATACTCAGTATCTAATTGTAAAAGGTTTGGGAAAATATAAAAGAATAGGTACTACAATTGATGATGCTTTAGGTGAAGCATTTGACAAAACTGCCAAGATATTAGGATTTGGATTTCCTGGTGGTCCAAAAATCGAAAGATATGCAAAAAGAGGATGTCCAAGAAAGTTTGCTCTCCCAAAACCAATCATTAATAGAGGTGGTTGTAATTTGTCGTTTGCAGGACTTAAAACTGCAGTTTTTAGATCGTCTAAAATAACTAAAAATAAACAAGATAAATACGATTTAGCAGCATCATTTCAAAAAACAATTTCAGATATTATTTACAAAAAAACGAAAGTAGCCATTAATGATTTTAAAAAAAGTTTTAAAGGAAATAAAATAATAGTTGCTGGTGGAGTAGCTGCAAATAAAGAAATAAGAAAGACCATAAATAAAGTTTGTTTGGAAGAAAAATTTACAGCTATTTTTCCAGAACTAAATCTGTGTAGTGATAATGCTGCTATGATTGCAATTGTTGGTCTAAAAAAATTTAAAAAAAAAGAATTTAGTAAGCTAGATTTTTCTGTAAATCCTAGGTGGCAATTAGATAAAAATGCTAAATTTCTAAAAGGGGCAGGTGTTCAATTATAAGTAAACATCGTGCGGATCTTTTTGGTTAATATAATTTTCAAATACAATGCTGTATGCTTTTTCAATATTATGAGTAAAAGATTTATTATCAAATAAAGGGTTGCTATCTCTAGAAATAAATAATTTATTTTTTAATTGATTTAAATATTCTTTATTTTTTGCAATATTAACAGCTTTGTCAACATATTCCTTTTCATTCTTGGCAATAAGTTCATTTAAGCCAGTTGTTTTTAGTAAACTAGAGGCAACTCTACTTTGAAAAGAGTCTCCCTCTAAAGTTAATATAGGTAGTCCTGCCCAAATAGAGTCACTGCAAGATGTATGGGCGTTATAAGGAAATGTATCGAGGAATAAATCAGCATATTTAATTCTCACAAGATGCTCACTTATTGGAACTTTGTCACTAAAAATTATTCTTTTAGGATCTACTTTATTTTTTTCAAATATTATTTTTAAATTTTTTTTTGCTTCATTATTATCATACAATAGCCACATAACACTTTTTGGTACTTTATTTAATATTGCTGCCCATAGTTTTACAATATTAGGTAAAATTTTTTTATTATTGTTAAAACAACAAAATATAAAATCATTCTTTGGCAAATTAAGAGTTTGTTTAGTGAAACTTTTTTCTGATAGATCTCTATTTTTTTCACTTGGCTGATAAGAATATGGAAGATAAATAATTTTTTCAGAAAAAAATTTTTTATTTTTTTCAGGTATTACTGTTTTATCTGCAATTATATAGTCTATTTTATCTGACGCTGAAGTTCCAGGGTATCCTAAGAAGTTTATTTGAATTGGTGCCAACTTGTTATGAAAAATTCCAAACCTGCTTTCGTGTCCTCCTGTGTGTACCATGAGATCTATTGCAATATGTATTTTTAAATTCTTAGATAAAGATTTTATTTCCTCATTTGACATATTAGATACATCATAAAATTTGGTAAAAGATTTCTTTATTCTTTTGTAAAAATTGTCATTTTCTTTATGTCTATTACCTAAGTAAAAACCAAAAGTTTCATATTTAGATTTGTTGTGGGTCTCCAGCATTTTAACTATTAGGTGTCCAACAGGATGGTCTCTAAAATCAGCTGAGAAATAACCTATATTAATTTTTGTATTTTTTTCTATAATTGGAGTCTCAAACTGATTATTACTTTTCTCAAATTGCCGAACCCATATTTTGCTGGCTTTGTATAATAGTTCTGAGGAGTCAAATAATGTTGATGATAGCATTGGACTGGCAATTTTTTTATCTTCGAATATTTTATTTTTTAAATCATTTAAATCTGCGTCTAGACCTTTCCAATTACAATTTATTAATTTATCTTCAACAACATTTCCTAAAACAAATGGATATTCTGGATCAATCATCAATATGGTTTTGTAGGTATTTATAGACTGGGTGTTCATTCCTAGTTCTGATAAAACAAATGCTTTTTTAAAATAAAGTTCAGTTTCTTTGGGATGGTATGGAATAACTTTTTCTAAAAATTTTAAGTACTCTTTTTTCATATTCATTTTAGAAAGAATTTCAAGTTTGCTTTTAATAGTTGGTAAATGATCAGGTTTTAAATTAGAAGCTTCATTTATATTTTTGAGTGACTCTTCATACATGCCTTTTTGAAAAAAAATCTCACTAAGTGTATAATAAGTTTCAAAAAAATTTGGTCTAAGATTTAATGCTCTATTCAAATAGTTAATAGCTTCGTCAAATTTATTTATTCTTAAAAACGCATTTCCAAGATTATTTAAACCATCAACAAATTTTGGATCAATTTTTATTGCTTTCTCCCATTGATCTATGGCCTTTTCGTAATTTTTTAGATTAAAAAATACAAAACCGTAAATATGTAAAAACTCGACATTTTTATCAAAATGTATTTTGATGTCATCGCATTTTATTTGAGCCTCTTCAAATTTATTAATTTTTATCAGGTCTAATATTTCGATAATTTTATCTCTCATATTTTTTCATTTTAATGTAAATTTAATTAAAAAAAAACTATTCTAAATAAATTACTGTTTACTAAATCCAAAATCATATTTGTGACAAATAGTGTTATGGCAAATATTACAGAACAACTAAATATAGGAAAATTTAGGCATTATATACCTAGAATATATGTATTTATAAATCCTAATTTTATAAATAATTGGGTATGGTTAAAAAACAAATCTTACAGGGATAAAATTTAAATTATATTATTATAAAAATTTTGATTTTGCATTAATCTTAATTTTAAAATATCATTAAAATTTATGAGTAGTAATGAATTTTTAAGTATCTACAAAAATCTTTTTCCTTTGATGAAAAGACACCTAGATATGGTGACACTACGACATTGGGATAAAAAGATCTCTTCATCAAAAAACATATTAAATAAAAGTGGAATGAAATTCTATTCACAGAATGATGAGGATGGTATTCTGATGGAAATTTTGAAGAGAATTAATATCAAAAAAGGAAATTTTTTTGAAATTGGTGTTTGTGGAGGAATTCGTAACAATGGAACTGAATGTAATACAATAATTTTACTAATGCTTGGATGGAATGGAATTTGGATCGATGGAGTTAATATAGATCTAAATCTACCAGAAAATGGTAAATTAAACTTCATTAAAGAATTTATTAATAAAGAAAACTGTATTGAGACTTTCAATAACGCTTTGAAAAAATCTCAAATTAAGAAATCAGAAGTTAATGTTGCTTCGGTAGATATTGATGGTAACGATTTTTATATAACAGAAGCAATGCTAAATGATGGATTTAAACCTGATTGTTTTATAGTGGAGTACAATGGAAAATTTCCTCCGCCAATAATCTATAATATGCCGTACGAAGAAGATTATGTATGGAAAGGCGGAGACGAGCAGGGATGTAGTTTGCAGTTTTACTCAGATTTTTTTCAAAAACATGACTATAATTTAGTATGTTGTAACATTACCGGAACTAATGCTTTTTTTGTTCATAAAAAGCACATGAACAAGTTTAAAGATATACCAAATAACATCAATGATATTTTTTATCCTCCTGACTATAATTGGTTTACTCAAATTGGTCATGCTGCATCAGCAAAAACTATAGAATATTTTGCTAGGAGGAATAACCAAAAGGAAAAAAAATAATTTAATGAATTTCTGGTTATTAAAATCTGAGCCAGATGTTTGGTCGATTGATCAACAAATAAAAGCTGGCACTAAAGGGGCTGTTTGGGACGGTGTAAGAAATTACCAGGCAGCAAATAATTTAAAGAACATGAAAATAGGTGATTTATGTTTTTTTTATCATTCTAATATCGGTAAAGAAATAGTTGGGGTTGTAAAAATCATTAAAGAGGCCTTTATTGACCCAACAGATAAAAACAAAAAATTTGTGGCTGTAAAAGTTAAGTTTGAAAAACAATTAAAAAAACCTATTACTTTAGAAAAAATAAAGAAAATTAAGGATCTACAACAATTACCCCTTATAAAACAAAGCAGATTATCAGTAATGCCTATTGACTCTAAAAGCTGGAAGATTTTAAATAGGTTGGGAAATATCTAAAAAAAATGGCTAAAAAAAAAATAAAAAATAGTAGAAAAAAAAAGGTAAAAAAAAGAAATAATAAAATTAGAAACCTTAAGTTAAAAAAAGATAGCCGAAAGAAAATCAAGAAATCAAAATCAAAAGAGAATAAATTAAACGAGAAAATTTATAAAGTTAAATCAGAATGGTTAAAGAAAGCTCTTGTAAGTAAAAATATATATGAAAAAAAATATAATCAATCTTTAAAAGACAATGATGGTTTTTGGAGAAAAGAAGGAAAAAGATTAACATGGATTAAGCCATATACTAAAATTAAAGATGTTAAATACAGCAGTTCAGATGTAAACATAAAATGGTTTTATGATGGAACTCTTAATGTTTCTTCAAATTGTATAGATAGACACCTAAAAAATAATAAGGATAAAACTGCAATCATGTGGGTTGGAGATGATCCTAAAGTTCAAAAGAAAATTACTTATAAACAATTACATAACGAAGTTTGTAAAATTGCCAACGGACTTAGAGAAATTGGAGTCCAAAAGGGAGACAGGGTAACAATTTATTTAACCATGATACCTGAGCTAGCATACACTATGTTAGCCTGCGCTAGAATAGGTGCGATACATTCTATAATTTTTGGGGGATTTTCACCTGATAGTATATCAGGAAGAATAAATGATTGCGAATCTGATTATGTCGTCACTGCCGATGAGGGAATTAGAGGTGGAAAAACAATCCCTTTAAAATCTATAACAGATGAAGCATTATTGAATTGTCCAAATGTTAAAAAATGTGTTGTTGTCAAAAGAACAGGCAATGACATTAACTGGGATAATAGTCGGGACGTTTGGTATCATGATATAACAAAGAAAGTTTCATCTAATTGTGAACCAGAAGAAATGAATGCTGAAGATCCTCTTTTTATTTTATATACGTCAGGGTCTACCGGAAAACCTAAAGGGGTTCTTCATACGACAGGCGGGTATCTAGTTTATGCGTCTATGACACATCAATATATTTTTAACTATAAACCAAAAGACATTTATTGGTGCACAGCAGATATTGGTTGGGTAACTGGTCATAGCTACATAATTTATGGGCCCTTAGCTAACGGCGCTACAACATTAATGTTTGAGGGTATTCCAACTTTTCCAGATTCTTCAAGATGGTGGCAAATTGTAGATAAATATAAAGTTAATATTTTTTATACTGCGCCTACTGCGATTAGAGCTTTAATGAGAGAAGGTGATAAGCCTGTCAAAAAAACCTCAAGAAAATCTTTAAAATTACTAGGTACTGTCGGGGAACCTATCAATCCAGAAGCTTGGGAGTGGTATTATAAAACTGTTGGTGACTCTAGATGCCCGATTGTTGATACATGGTGGCAGACAGAAACAGGCGGTATTTTAATTAGTCCACAAACAGGTGCCATAGATTTGAAACCCGGATCTGCAACAAAACCTTTTTATGGCATTAAACCTGTTATAGTAGATAAAAATGGAAAAGTTTTAAAAGGAGAGGCACAGGGAAGACTTTGCATTGCACAATCTTGGCCTGGACAAATGAGAACGGTTTATGGTGATCATAAAAGATTTATAGAAACGTATTTCTCACAATTTGACGGAAAATATTTTACTGGAGATGGATGTAGAAGAGACAAAGATGGGTATTATTGGATAACAGGAAGAGTTGATGATGTGATAATAGTGTCAGGTCACAATCTTGGAACAGCAGAAATTGAAAGTGCATTTGTTGCGCATCCTAAGGTGGCTGAAGCGGCGGTAGTTGGATATCCACATGATATAAAAGGAAATGGTCTTTATTGTTATGTTACTTTAAACGTAGGTGAAAAAGCAGATGGAGATCTTGAAAGAGAATTAAAATTATGGGTTAGAAAACAGATAGGACCAATTGCTACTCCAGATCTAATTCATTTTTCCCCAGGGTTACCAAAAACAAGATCGGGAAAAATTATGAGAAGAATTTTAAGAAAAATTGCAGCCAACGAGCATGATCAACTTGGAGATACTACAACATTAGCTGATCCAAGTGTTGTTGAAAGTTTAGTAGACGAAAGAAAGAATGTTTAAAACTTTGCAAGTTTTATAAACTCGTCTTTAATATTGTCCCATTTTAAAATCATAGAATTCAAAACAATCTTTCGGTCTAAAGTTTTTAACTCTTCGGCTATAGGTGCCCACTTATATAGTGCGAGTGCACTAGAATTAAATGGAAGCGTGTGACAATATTTTTTCCAATCAATTTTTTCCAATCTTTCAGAAAATGTTTTTTTTCCATAAGCTGCTATATCTTCTGGCATTCCATTTTTTAATTCCTCGTCTAGAATTGACTCATAAATTCTCCTGGATTTTTCAAAATCATCCAAGTTAAAATAATTGTGTATGTATGAAAGTGTAAAAAAAGTAAGATCTTGTAAGGCTATAATATAAATATTCCATTTTGCTAAATTTATCGACTCAAGAAAAACCTCATCATCAAAATGCAAAACATATTTTGTTCCCATCCTAGTTTTTAAATAGTTGTACAATGTAACTTGTGAAACCCATGCAGATTTTTTTTGAATAAACGCCTCTAGATCTAAAAAGTTTTTTATTTTTTTTTTTGGTAAAATTCCCTTAAACAATGCAAATAGATAAACTTTAAAATCTTCGATTTTTATGTCTTTCAGATTGAATCTATATTTTAGGCCCATATATATACTTAAGGTTGAAATATATTATAAAATAACAAAAAATACGAGAATTTTAGGGGTTCCAATATTTTTCATAATGAGTAATCTTTCTTTTTTTAACCTATAGGGAGGGAAAAAAATGTCAAAACAAGCACAACATTGGGAAAAGACTAGAGGCCTGCTTTTTATAACGCTAGCTATCTGGTTCGTTTTCTCTATTGGCATCTTCCTCTTCGGTGCCGAGATGGAATCATCATCTATTAGACCTTTTGGATATCCATTGTCATATTATATGACATGTCAAGGTTCTCTTGGAATTTTCGTAATACTAATTTTTTGGTTTGCGGGGAGACAAGAAAAGATTGATGAAGAGTTCGGCTTTTCTGAAAGAGAGGATGACTAATGTTTAAAGGTAAATTTATAGACAATCTTCCCAAGATTTATGGAACTTACACCGGTGGTTTTATAGTTTTCATAATCTTGATGGCGATTGGAGAACAGGCTGGGATGTCAGCAAAAGCAATTGGTATTTGCTTTGTGCTCTTCACAGTTTTAATTTATGCACTAATTGGTTACCTATCTCGAACAATTCAAGTGGATGCATATTACTTAGCTGGAAGGCAAGTTCCAACAGTGTTCAATGGAATGGCTACAGCAGCAGACTGGATGTCTGGTGCTTCATTCGTTGCGATGGCTGGAGGAATTTACTTTAAAGGTTATGGTTATATGGCACTACTTGTTGGTTGGACGGGTGGATACGTACTAGTTGCTTCGCTATTAGCACCATATTTACGTAAATTTGGTTGCTACACAGTTCCAGATTTTATTGGAACTAGATACGGCGGAAACATGGCTAGACTATCTGCGGTAATAGTCTTAACAGTTGCATCATTCACTTATGTGACAGCACAAATTAATGCTACGGGAACAATTGCATCAGTTGCACTTGATATTCCTTTTAACATTGCTGTTTACGTGGGATTAGCAAGTATATTGATGTGTTCAATGCTTGGTGGAATGAGAGCAGTTACATGGACTCAAGTAGCTCAATACATTGTATTGATTATAGCTTACTTGCTACCTGTGTTCTGGATCAGTAACAAAATGGGTGCTGGAGTATTTCCACACTTAATGCTAGCAGATGAAGTTGCAAGAATAGCTGAGCTAGAGTCTCAGTTTGGTCTTGGATCAATTAAAAATTCTGCTGCTGATTTGAAACAGGTTCCAAAAGGCTTAGCAGGTATAACCAAAGCACACTCTGAAGTTAACACAACACCTTGGAAATTTATTTCATTAGCGGTTTGTATGATGGCTGGAACAGCTTCACTACCACACGTAATGATGAGATATTTTACTACTCCAAGTGTAAAAGCTGCTAGAAGATCAGTAGGTTGGTCACTATTCTTTATATTCCTACTTTATTCATCAGCTCCAATGTTAGCTACATTATCTAAACTATCGTTAATGGATCCAAACTTAGCAACAGGAATTATTGGTAAATCAATTGCTGAAGTACAAGCAATAGACTGGTACCAAAACTGGAACCAAGCAAACTTAATGTTTGTAAGCGACTTTAACGGAAATGGAACGCTCGAATTAAACGAGTTCTTCATGGGTGGTAAAGCCGTTGTATTGGCTACTCCTGAGATAGCAGGATTACCATATGTAATTTCTGGTCTAGTTGCTGCTGGAGGTATGGCTGCTGCCATGTCAACAGCTGATGGATTAGTGTTAGCGATATCTAATGCATTGTCTCACGACATTTACTACAAGATGATTAATCCTAAAGCGGAAACAGCGAAAAGACTTATCGTTGCAAGGGTTCTGCTTGTATTAATTGGTTTTGCTGGAGCAACTATTGCAGCTCTTGAGATTCAAGGTATCTTAGGCTCAGTCATCTGGGCTTTTGACTTTGCAATGTCAGGATTGTTCTTCCCACTTGTACTTGGAGTATGGTGGAAGAGAGCAAATGCTCAGGGAGCAGTCGCAGGAATGCTAGGAGGACTAGCCGCAGGAACAGCATACTTAGTTGCTGTTAGAAGTGGTTACCCTGGTTTCTTAGATATAACTCAGTTAACATTTGGTATTGTTGGATCTGTAGTAAGTTTAGTATTGATGGTCGTAGTCAGCTTAATGACTAAAGCACCAGATGCTGCCACACAAAAAATGGTGGACGAAGTTCGTGTACCAAGTGGTAAAGCTATACTAGGAAGACAACACTAACTATTTTAATTATTAAGGGGCGAAAATCTTTCGCCCCTTAAACTTTTTTCATAAAATATAAACATGTCTGCAAATTTTCATCCATTAATATATCTAATCGATTATGCAATGGGTATGATTATGTGGACTTTGATTGGCAGAGTGGCAATGAATATATTTCAAAGAGAAGACTCAAGTTTTTTCTTTATGAAAGTTTTTGTTAAATTAACAGATCCTTTGATTGCTATTTTTAGAATTATTACCCCAGCCTTTATTATAAAGCCTTTAGTGCCATTATACGTTGCCTGGTTTTTTTACATGTTCAGGTTTTACTTAATGCCCTACTTAATGGGTTATTCTGTAATGGGAATGCTTTCTTTTCCATTGGAAAGTGAAATTGCTTCGCAAATCTACCAAATATTCGGTAAAAAATAATTCAAAAAAAAAACAAAAATTGATACTAGTAATTAAGTATCAATGAAAAAAATAAAAATATCACCATCTATTTTATCTGCTGATTTTAGCCAACTTGGACAAGAAATAAAAAAACTAGAGATTAGTGGAGCCGATATGATTCATGTAGATGTTATGGATGGTCACTTTGTACCAAACTTAACTATGGGACCACCTGTAATCAAAGCTTTGAGAAAATATACTAATTTACCATTCGACGTACATTTGATGATCAAACCAGTTCATAAATATATAAAAGATTATGCTGAGAGTGGAGCTGACATTATCACAATTCATCCTGAAGCAACACCATCAATACAAGAATCAATAAATGAAATAAAAAAATATAAAAAAAAGGTTGGTCTTTCTTTAAATCCAGATACAAAAAT
>CACLEU010000018.1 GCA_902606075.1 uncultured Pelagibacteraceae bacterium | reverse complement strand
CTTATCATTACCTAATTCTATGCATTTCTCCTGGGCAAAAGAGGTATTAAAAAACGGATATCATCTTTTAGTTGATAAACCTATTACTACTAAATTAGGCGAACTAAAACAATTAATGAGTATAGCAAATAAAAAAAAATTGTTATTAAGTGAAGCAGTTTTTTACAATTACCATGACCAATTTGGTTATATAAAAAAGTTTTGTGGTAATTTAAAAAATGTTGAACAATTATTTGTTAATTTCACAATACCAACACCTAAAAAAAATTCATTACTATCATCAATTAAATTTGATGGTGGAGCAAGAATGGATATGGGATCATATGCTGCATCAATTCATAGAATATTTTTTAATGAAAAAGTTAAAAAAAAAGACGTGATAATTAAAAAAAATAAAAACGGATTGATTACTTCATTCGATATTTTGTTTAAATATAATACAAAAATTTTAAATGGAACTTTCAGATTTGGTGGAGAATATAGGAATAATATATTCATTAAACTTAAAGATAAAACGATTGAAGCCGAGCGCCTTTTTTCACCACCAGATGATATTAATTTAATCATAAAAGTTAATATAGGCAATAAAATAAAAAAAATTATAATCAAAAAAAATAATAGTTTTGAAAATTATTTATTAGAGGTATTTAAAAACATAAATCAAAAAAAATATAATTTTTATAATTCTAATATGATCATTGACGAGAAATTAAGATTAAGAGTAATTTCTTAATTATAATATTTTAGTGACAAGATATATTATACTTTTTTAATCTCCAATAGTTGTAAGGCCATGGAGTTAAAAAACCTACAATAAGCATTATCGGCACAACCCACCAAGTTAGCATTGCACCACCTGTGAGAAAATAATCAGTAAAATTCATTGTAGTTTCCATACTAATCATTGAAATAAAACTCATTCCAATAGCTGTATTAAATGCTTTTGAAAAACTTAATTTTTGTTTCATTAAAATAAGCGTTTCAAGAATAATGCTTGTTATTAAACCATTAATTATTGCTAAAGTCATAATTCCTAAGATTGGAAAAGCAATGTTTGATAATTGAAAAAACAAAATGGTCCCAAAATCTCCAATAGAGCACCCGAGCAAACACCAAGCGGTATTTTTTGCACTTCTACTCCAAGTATGCTTACATGCCCAATGAAAACTTGATACTGACGATTTTTGCATTAACTTATTTTAAATCAACTTTTGCAATCATGCCAACTTGATAATGTCCTGGAACATTGCATGCAATTTCAATATTCATAGCATTTTCAAACTTCCAAATAATTTCACCTTTTTCTTTTGGTTCGAGTAGTACACTATTACTATGAGAGTGTCCCATTGATTTATCTATTTTTGCCATTTTTATCATTTTATCTTTATCAATGGAATTTGCTAACAAAATTTCATTTTCAACCATTTTTTCCATTTCCGGTTGGTGTTTTTTATGCATCATTGCATTAGCTATATTAAATTCATGAACCAATTCGCCGGCGTTAACAATTTCAAATTTCACAGTCTCTCCAGATTTAATATTAAATCTTTTTGGTTCATAGAAATTATCGTACATTACAACTTTTATCGTACGATTAACTTCATCTTGCTTACCTAAAGAGCCGATCATCATATTTTTATCAGCGAAAGAATTAGAATTTGTTAATAAAAAGATTAATACTAAATATATCTTATTCATTGCAATAAAATAGTCTCTTTTTTTTGATTTGAAAGTGATTTTTTGACCCATTGTAGATTTGTATAGATTTGCCTAAAATTTAGAATGTTTAAAAAAATTTTAATATTATCAATTATTCAATTTTTCATTATCAATTTTTCTATTGCATTAGAAAAAGAAACTACATTTAGTAAAGAGTTATTTGATAAAGCTCAATCAGAGGGCAAGGTTGTGGTAGTAAGTTCTTGGATAAAATATTGCTCGTCATGCGCAAGTCAAATGAAAGTTTTAAAAAAAGCAAAAAATGACGGCAAGCTATTAGATATTAAATTTGAGAATATCGAATATTTTTCATTTGACGTGACAAATGAAGAAATTGCAAATTTACTTAATGTTAAATTTCAAACAACTCTATTAATCTTTAAAAATAATAAAGAAGTCTATAGAAGCCTTGGCGAAACAAGTGAAGATTTAATTTATAATGCTTTGAAAAAAGCTATTTAAAATCTAAATCAACTTTTTAAAATCTTTAAAACTCATATTTATCTTATCTTTTTTTGATATTACCAATTTTTTTACAGGCCATTTAATACCAAGATCTTTATCTTTCCATAATATCCCAGTTTCAGACTTTGCATGTCTATATTTAGAGCATTGGTAAAGTAAGATTGTATTGTCTTCCAAAGCATAAAAACCATGAGCAAAACCAGCAGGAATTAATAATGATTTATTTTTTTTTTCTGACAACAAAATAGAAAAATATTTACCAAAAGTTTTAGAATTTTTTCTGCAATCAACACATACATCGTACATTTTTCCACTTAGCACTGTTATTAATTTCGCTTGAGGTCTCTTAAGTTGCAAGTGCAGACCTCTCAAAACATTTTTCTTTGAGAAAGACATGGCAAAAAATGGAAACTTTATTTTAAAGTGTTTTTGAAGATAAAGTTCTCTGAAATAGCCTCTATTATCACTATAAGAGTCCTTATCGTATATTAGAAGTCCTTTAAACTTTGTTTTAATTATTTTCATTCTTTAACAAGTTTTTTAAATGTAGAGCAAATATAATTCAATTCTTTAATATTCATTCCTTGATGGCAACCCAGTAAAATTCCATTTTTCATTACATCATTGGCTACAGCATCACACTTTGGGTGTTTTTTATAAACCCTACCTTTCATTACAGGCTGCTTTAATATATTGCCAGTAAATATAGTCCTTGTTTGAATATTATTCTTCTCAAAAAAAATTTGCATTTTTTTTCTATTAAATTTTTTATTTTTTTTTATAACTAATGGAAAAGCTAGCCAAGGAGTTTTTACTCCAGGGTTTTGCGATGGTAATTTAAAATAATTTGTATAATTTCCAAAAAATTTTTTTAAATAGTCAAAATTTTTATTTCTTGTTGAAATATTTTTTCTTAGCTTTTTAATTTGCTCAAGAGCAAAAGCGGCAGAAATTTCTGAAGGTAAAAAATTGTAACCTAGATCTGAAAAAATATATTTTGCATCATAATCTATGCCTGCAACTTTTACATTAAATCTTTTACTCGCATTTTCTGACTCATTAAATACCGCAGATGATCTACCCCAGCCTCTCAGAAGTTTTGCTTTTTCATATAAATCGTAATTATTAAAACAAACTATGCCACCAGTACCTGCTCCATTAATTATATGTGAGGCATAAAAACTGTTTGTCGTAACATCTGAATATCCACCTAATTTCTTTTTGTTAACTGTGTAGCCAATCGTGTCAGCTGAATCTTCAATAATTTTAAGTTTATATTTTTTGGCTATTTTATAAATTTTTTTCCAATCTGCTATATTACCTAATAAATTTGGTATCATTAAAGCTACTGTTTTTTTATTTATACATTTTTCAATTTGATTAGGATCTGTAACGAATTTATTTTCTTCAGCTCCAACAAAATGTGGAACTAATCCTAGTTGATATATAGGTGCAACAGTAGTCGAAAACGTCAAGTTTGGAGTAATAATTTCAGAACCTTTTTTAAATTTAAATGATGAAAGCGCTAACAAATTTGCAGATGATCCCGAATTGACCATTAAGCCATACTTCTTACCAAATATTTGTGAAATCTTTTTTTCTAGTTTTTTTACTTTTTTTCCGTCTATAAGTGATAGACTATCATTTTTTAATACATTTAAAACTGCATTAATCTCTTTGTTATCATATACAGCTCTACCGTAATAAATTTTTTTCATTATTTGTATTTAGCTTGTATTAAAAAAAAAACAATAAATTTATGTGATGGTGAATATCTGAGTATCCAATGAGCCAAATAATATTTTTACCTTTTCTAGGTAATTAAATTATTTAGATAATTAGAATACTCACACTTACCATAAAATTTTATCTGTTTTTTAATTTCATATTTTCCAATCCACCCATTTAAAAATGCTATTTCTTCAATACATGCAACTTTTAAACCTTGCCTTTTTTCAATTGCTGACACGAAGGCACTGGTTTTATAAAAATCGTCTATTGATCCTGTATCCAGCCACGCTCCTCCTCTACCTAATGTACTAGCTTTTAAATTACCTTTTCTCTTATATTTATTGATTAAATCAACAATTTCCAATTCACCTCGTTTTGAAGGTTTAAGAGATTTAGAATACTTACAAACTAAATTGTCGAAAAAATACAAGCCTGTAATAGCCAAGTCAGAAATAAACTTTTTTGGCTTTTCCTTTATATGTGTGACCTTATGGTTTTTATTAACTTTTGCTACTCCATACTGATCAGGTTTCTTAACTTTATGTAAAATAATTTTTGCACCTCTCTTTAATTTTTTATAATTTAATAATTGTTTCGTTAAATTTTGACCATAAAAAAAATTATCGCCTAGTATTAATGCTACATTATCAGATCCAATAAAATTCTTTCCAATAATAAATGCATCTGGCAAACCCCTAGGTTCGCTTTGTTCTGCAAATGTAATCCTAATACCAAGGTTATTTCCATTAGGTATTATTTTTTTGTATTGGTCGAGCTCACCTTTATTTACTATTATTAAGATATCTTTTATTTTTGAAAGCATTAAAATTGAGAGAGGATAAAAAATTAGAGGCTTGTCAAATATTGGTAACAACTGTTTATTAATAGCTTTCGTAAGCGGACTCATCCTTGTACCTTTGCCACCAGCTAAAATAATTCCTTTTTTTATCAATTATCACCCAATCTTTTAGTAATATCTTTTTTTTTAAAATTATCAAAATATCTTTGATTATTATAATACCATAAAAAAGTTTTATTAAGTCCTTCAAGGATCTTAGTTTTAGAACTCCATCTAAGATCTGCTTTTATCTTATTGCTATTTAACGCATACCTTAAATCATGGCCAGGTCGATCTTTTACAAATTTAATTTTAACTTTTGCACCAACTTTAATGTGTTTCCTCGCTATATTAAGTAAGCAACTTGTTATTTGGAGGTTATTAAGGTTCTTATTTGAGCCAATATTATAAAATTCCCCAATTTTTCCATTTAAAAAAACTTTTAAAAGTCCCTGACAGTGATCCATAACATATATCCATTCTCTTGAATTTCTCCCACTACCGTAAATGGGTAATTCTCGGTTATTTAATATATTATATATTAATTTTGGAATTAATTTTTCTGGATGTTGACATGGTCCATAATTGTTAGAGCAATTCGTTATTACTGCTGGGATTTTAAAAGTTTTAACATAAGAAGAAACTAAATGATCTGATGAAGCCTTACTTGCAGCGTAAGGAGAGCTAGGTTTATATTTATAATTTTCGCTAGATCTACCACTTAAAACATCTCCATAAACTTCATCAGTAGATATATGAATTAGTTTTGTTTTTGAATAAATTTGGTAAAATTTTCTAAAAGACTCTAATAAATTAAATGTTCCCATAATATTACTTTTCATAAAATTAATTGGAGTATCTATAGACCTATCTACATGTGTTTCAGCAGCTAAATTAAAAATTCCACTAGGTTTTATTTTTTTTAAAATATTAAAAATTTTTTTATTATTTATATCTAGTTTGATAAATTTATAATTTTTATTTTTTTTAAATTCTCTTGTATTATATATATTTGATGAATATGAAATTTTATCAATATTTATGACAAAATAATTTTTTTTAAGCAATAACTTAATTAAATTACTTCCAATGAAACCCAAGCCACCGGTAACGATTACTTTTTTCATATTTTTGTTTTTTACAGTAGATGAAACTGTTAGTATACCTTTATAATATCTTATTAACCAATTATGTATGTCAATATCTAGGCAAAATTTAACCGTTATAATTGTCACTTTAAAAAGCCATCATATTATTGATCAATGTATACAATCAATAGACAAAGATATTTCGGTAATCGTCGTTGAGAATTCTAATGACGAAGATTTTAAAAATTACATTGAGAAGAAATATCAAAATCTATCATGTATATTATCCAAAGAAAATATTGGCATGGGAGCAGGAAATAACATAGGAATTGATAAAGCTAAATCGGACTTTGTGCTAATATTAAATCCAGATGTAACATTATATAATGACACTATAGATAAATTACTAAGAGCAGGTAATGACTTACAAAATTTTGCTATAATGTCTCCACTTTGTGAGAACATTGATTATCCAAATTACTCAATAAAAAAAAAAGATAATATTAATTTTGAAAATATATTCGAAGTAGAAAGTCTAGATGGTTTCTGTATGCTAATTAATAAAAAAAGAATTAAAGAAATTTTAAAAGACTCCAAATTTTTTGATGAAAACTTCTTTATGTACCTGGAAAATGACGATTTATGTAAAAGAGTAAAAAACAAAAACGAAAAAATTTTTATTTTACCCACTTGCAAAATTAAACATTTTGGTGCTAAAGCTGTTTCAGAAGATTATTCAAAGGAAATTGAGTTGTCTAGAAATTGGCATTGGTCTTGGTCAAAGTTTTACTTCTCAAAAAAACACAATGGTTATGTATATGCTTTACTCGATGGATTGCCAAAATTTATAACATCAATGTTAAAGTGTTTATTTTATTATTTTATTTTAAAAAAATACAAATCAAAAGTTTATTACAATAGAGCACTGGGTGTTTTTAATGCTATAGTAGGAAAATCCTCATGGTACAGACCAAAATTAGATTGATAATTTTTAATGAGCAATAACTTTTTAACTGAATTAACCATTATTATTTTAACATACAAGACAAATAAAGAAATATTGTATAATTGCTTAAATTCTATTGATAAGAGAGTTAAAATTAAAATTATAGAAAATTCCAAAAATTTTGAAAACCAAGATGAGTTTTTAAAAAAATTTCCAAATCTTTCAATTGATTGTACAGGTGAAAATTTAGGTTTTGGCAAAGGAAACAATTTTGGATTTAAAAGAACAAATACCAAATTTGCCCTAGCATTGAGCCCAGATACCATTCTTGATAAGAATTTTTTTGAAAATGTAAAAATTTACTTAGATGGTAGTTTAGAATTTTCTGTTTTGGGTGTAAATTTTTACGAAGAAGAGATCAAAAGAACTGGACATTTGTCGTATGGTTATTTTACAAAAAAAAGTTATGAAAAAAAATTTAATGATACTTTGATTGAAGTTGATTGGATAATTGGTTGCGCTGTCATAGTAAATTTAAGTAAATTCGAGGATAAATTTGTATTTGATGAAAACATATTTATTTACTTTGAAGACTTCGACCTTTGCAAGAGTTTGACTAGAAATGGAAAAAAAGTATTCACAAGTAAAATTCTTTATATAAAGCATATTGGAGACAGTAGCTCTATATCAATAATTCCAGAACTTAAAAGCGCTTCAAATAAATTTAGAAATTGGCATTGGAGATGGTCTGAATTTTATTTTTATAAAAAAAATTACAATTATCTTTATGCTTTAAGAAAATGTTTTTTAAAATTATTAAAATTTCCGGTCATGATGATCTATTATAAGATAACATTAAACAATGAGCAATTTGACGGTAATAAATATGGTTTCCTAGGATTGTTCAACTCAATTATTGGGAAAAAATCTTCATATAGAATTTAATTTCAATGCCCAGGAAAATTTATTAAATTTTCAACATTATAGCCAAGGCTTATCAATTTATCGCTTCCTTTTAGGTCAAACAAATTTATTACAAAAATAAATCCCGCAACCGTTCCTTTCGAAAAATTTATTAGTTTAGCGGCAGCCTCTGCAGTACCTCCTGTGGCAATTAAATCATCTATAATAAGCACGCTTTCTCCTTGATTAATTGAGTCTTTATGTACTTCAATTGTAGCCTTTCCATATTCCAATTCAAAATCAACAGAATAAGTATCAGCAGGTAATTTATTTTTTTTTCTTAACAAAATAAAAGGCTTTTTTAAAATATAAGATACCGCTGATGCGAACACAAATCCCCTAGACTCAATTGCTGCTATTTTTGTGAATTCAAATTTTTTTGATCTTTTTACAATTTGATTTATTGTTTCTTCAAATGCTTTTTCGTCTTTAATTAAAGTTGTAATGTCTCTAAATAAAATACCTTTTTTAGGATAGTCAGGTATCGACCTTATAAATTTTTTTAAATCCATTAAAATTTGCGTTATATTATTAAATAAACTATCTTTTATATATGGCAAACAATAAATTGGCAATTATCGGTGGAAGTGGATTATATGATGTTGAGGAATTTAAAAATAGAGAGCTCTTAGATATTAAAACTCCTTGGGGAAAACCATCAGATCAAATCTTAAAAACTAATTATAACCAAAAGGAAGTTTATTTTTTGCCAAGACATGGCAGAGGTCATTTTATTAATCCATCTAAAATTAATTTTAGAGCTAACATTGATGCTCTTAAGCAATTAGGTGTTACAGACATAGTTTCTGTATCAGCTGTTGGATCGCTAAAAGAGGAACTACCACCAGGTAAATTTGTGATTATTGACCAATTTATTGATAGAACTTTTGCAAGAAATAAAACATTTTATGATGATGAAATTGTTGTCCATGTATCGATGGCTCATCCAACATCAAATGGATTAATGAATGCATGTGAAGAAGCAATAAAAAAAGAAAAAATTGATTATCAAAGAGGTGGAACTTATGTGGTTATGGAAGGACCACAATTTTCAACACTAGCTGAGTCTAATTTATATAGGTCTTGGAAAGCAGATGTAATTGGAATGACGAATATGCCAGAGGCAAAATTAGCAAGAGAAGCGGAAATAAGATACTCATCAGTTTCAATGGTAACAGACTATGATTGTTGGCACCCAGATCACGAAAACGTTGACGTTCAACAAGTAATAAAAGTTCTTCTAGGAAATGCTGCTAAAGCAAAGAATATGATTAAAAATATAATTAACAATTTTGAAGGACATATTGATCCTAAAGATCCTACAAATAATTGTTTAGATGTAGCTATCATTACTGCACCAGATAAAAGAACTCAAAAAACTAAAGATAAATTAAAAACTGTAGCTGGAAGAGTTTTGAAATGAAAATTGAAGGAAAAGAATATCGTACAATATGGTTTGAAAATAATGTTGTTAAAATAATAGATCAAACAAAACTTCCGCATCAATTTGTTATCAAAGATTTAAAAACTGTTAAGGATGCAATTAATGCAATTAAAACTATGGAAGTAAGAGGTGCTCCGTTAATAGGTGCTACAGCAGCTTATGGTTTAGTATTAGCAATTTTAGAAAAAAATGATTTATCTTTCCTAAAAAAATCTGCTGAATACTTAATAAAATCTAGACCTACTGCAATCAATTTAAAATGGGCAGTGGACAGGATAATGAATAAACTTTCAGGTGTAAATAGTGATAAAATTTTAGATATAGCATTAAGTGAAACAAAAAAAATTTGCGAAGAAGATATAAAGTTCTGTAAAAATATTGGTTTGAGTGGCCTTAAAATAATTGAGGAAATTTATAATAAAAAAAAGGATACAGTAAATATTTTAACACATTGTAATGCAGGTTGGCTAGCTACAATTAATTGGGGCACTGCCACTTCTCCAATTTATCATGCACATAAAAAAGGTATTCCAGTTCATGTTTGGGCAGATGAGACAAGGCCAAGAAACCAAGGAGCTAATTTGACTTCTTACGAGTTAAATGAAGAAGGTATTAAAAACACAATCATCGCAGATAATACTGGTGGGATTTTGATGCAAAGAGGAGAAGTTGATATGTGCATAGTTGGAACTGATCGTACTTTATCTAATGGTGATGTTTGTAATAAAATAGGAACTTATCTAAAAGCACTTGCTGCAAAAGATAATAATATCCCTTTTTACGTCGCGCTTCCAAGCTCTACAATAGACTGGAATATAAAAAGTTATAAAGATATCCCAATAGAAGAGAGAGATCCAAAAGAATTATCACAAATTGAAGGTGTGGATTTGAATGGTGATATTATAAAAATAAATGTCTACCCGAAAAAAAGTAAAGCTATGAATTTAGCATTTGATATTACACCTGCTAAATATATTACTAAATTAATAACAGAAAAAGGTCTATGTGATGCCTCAAAAGAGGGATTAGAAAGTTTATTTAAAAATTAATGATAGAACTAAAAAATAAAGTAATTGAATTTTCACAAAAGCTTAACAGTACTAATTTATCTCCATTAAGGTCCGGGAACATTTCTGTAAGAGTAACAGAAAATAATGTCGATGGTTTTTTTATAACTCCGTCTGGAAAAAAATATGACACACTTAAAGAGGAAGATATAGTGTTTGTATCAAACGAAGGTAATTATAATCTAAATTTAAAACCATCTTCTGAATGGAGATTTCATAAAGATATTTATTTAGAAAAAACTGATGCAAAAGCAATAGTTCATGCTCATTCTCCACACGCAACAGCTGTATCAGCTCATGGTAAAGATATCCCTGCTTTTCATTACATGATAGCTTTAGCAGGTGGAGACAGTATTAAATGTGCTAAGTACGCAACTTTCGGTACACAAGAACTGTCTGACAATATTATTTTTGCATTAGAAAATAGAAAAGCCTGTCTTATGTCAAATCATGGACAAGTTGCATTTGGAGAAAATTTAGAAGGTGCTTTTGAATTAGCTGAAGAACTAGAAAATATTTGTCATCAATACATAAATACAATAAAGTTAGGAGAACCTAAGATTCTTTCATCAAGTGAGATGAATGTAATATTAGAAAAAGTAAAAAATTATAAAAAAGGATAATTTTTATGGCGAAAGTAGGGGAGCACGTCACTTTTGATATTATTGGAACTCAACAAGAGTACGATCAAAAATTTTACGAGAAATTAGTTTATAAAATTGCAAAGAAGGCAAAAGTTGTAGTCTTGGAAATTTCAAAATACAAATTTGAACCTCAAGGCTTTACTTTAGTGGCACTACTAGCAGAATCTCATATTAGTTTTCATACATTTCCCGAAAAAGGAATTATAAGTTTTGATTTTTTTACTTGTGGCAAGATCTCTCCCTCTGTTGCATTAGAGGTTTTAAAGAAAGAGATTAAACATACAAGAATAGTAAAGAAAGAGTTTAACAGAGATAC
>CACLEU010000017.1 GCA_902606075.1 uncultured Pelagibacteraceae bacterium | reverse complement strand
AAATTGTTACCTCTTGAAAGATTGTCGATTGAGAAAGCTTTTAATTTTTTTTTTTTCAGGAACACCCTGGCAGTGAAAGATCCTATGTATCCTAAACCACCAGTAATTAATAGTTTAGATATCACTTTTAAGAATATTATTTTTTTTTAAATCTTCGGTTATTTCATTTAAAATTGTAGGATCGTCAATTGTTGCTGGCATTTTATATTCCTCTTTATCAGCAATCTTCCTTATGGTACCTCTTAATACTTTACCAGATCTAGTTTTTGGAAGTCTTTTAACGACTATCGCTTTTTTAAATGCAGCAACTGGTCCAACCTTATCTCTAACCATTTGAATACACTCTTTTGAAATTGTTTGATTATCTTTTTTTACACCAGCTTTTAAAGCTATTAAACCTATAGGTAATTGCCCCTTAAGTTGATCTTTTATTCCTATCACAGCACATTCTGCAACAGACTGATGTTCCGATAATACTTCTTCTATTTGACCAGTTGATAATCTGTGACCAGCAACATTAATAATATCATCTGTTCTAGACATTATCCAAATGTAACCATCTTCATCAATGTGACCTGCATCGTAGGTTTGATAATATCCCTTATAATTTGACATATAGTTTTCTTCATATCTTTTGTCTGCATTCCATAATGTAGGAAAAGTTCCTGGTGGTAATGGTAATTTGACAACAATATCTCCCATTTCATTTGGCTTTGCTAAAGATTGGTCTGGTTTAATAATTTTAACATCATAACCTGGGACTGCTTTACAAGCAGAACCGTACTTTGTTTTTTGCATTTGAATTCCAGTGCAATTCGAGCTGATAGCCCAACTCGTTTCAGTTTGCCACCAATGATCTATTACAGGCACTTTCAATAGATTCTCAGCCCACTTAATAGTATCTGGATCTGCTCTCTCACCTGCAAGAAATAAAGACTTAAAAGAGCTTAAGTCGTACTTTGAGAAAAACTTACCTTCAGGATCTTCTTTTTTTATAGCTCTAAAAGCAGTTGGTGCAGTAAAAAGAGATTTAATTTTATATTCAGATATCACTCTCCAAAAAACTCCTGCATCAGGGGTTCCAACTGGTTTTCCCTCAAATAAAACTGTTGTGCAACCTTTAAACAACGGGGCATAAACAATATATGAGTGACCAACAATCCAACCTATATCACTTGCTGACCACCAAACATCATCCACATCAATATTATAAATGTTTTTCATAGTCCATTTCAATGCAACTATGTGTCCTCCAATATCTCTTACTATCCCTTTAGGTACTCCAGTTGTACCAGATGTATAAAGAATATAAGCAAATTCGTTTGAGCCCATCTCTACACAATCTGTATCTTTGGCGTTTGATAGAGATTCATCCCAACTAATTTCCAACGGGGCATTGAGTTTTATTTCATGACCTTTTCTTTGAAAAAAAATAACTTTTTCTACTTTGTGTTTTGCTAATTTTAAAGCGCCATCAACTAGCGGACGGTATTCGACAGTTCTACCTGGTTCAAAACCACATGACGCAGTAACTAAAACCGTTGCTTTGCTATCGTCAATCCTGCTAGCAAGTTCATTAGAGGCAAATCCTCCAAACACTACTGAGTGAATAGCTCCAATTCTCCCGCAAGCAAGCATAGCAACCACAGCCTCCGGTATCATTGGCATGTAAATTATAACCCTATCACCTTTTTTTACTCCTTGGTTTGATAATGCGCCAGCAAATTTAGAAACTTTGTCCTTTAATTGTTTAAAAGTGAATTCAGCTTTGTTACCTGTTATAGGGCTGTCATAAATTAAAGCTGTTTTATCGCCTCTGCCTTCATCGATATGAATATCTAGAGCATTATAACAGCTATTTGTAGTTCCATCTTCAAACCACTTATAGAAGGGAGGCTTACTATTGTTTAATATTTTAGTAGGCTTCTTAAACCAGAATATATCATTTGAAATTTCTTTCCAAAATTCCTCAGGTTTGCTTAAAGATTTTTGGTATATTTCTTTTAAATCCATTTTTATTAAAACTGATTCATAATTAGTTAAAATTGGGCTTTATGTATGTATAAGTTGTATTAAATTTCAAAAACCTAGTAAAATCAACAAAAATTGCTTCAAATTTATACTTCTAATACCCTTTTATATTTGCTAATTAGACCCAACTTTGGCTTTGAATAAAAGTCTTAGTTTAAATTTAAACTAAAAAAAACTAACTAAAGAGGGAGTTTTTTATGAAAACAATAAAAATGTTAGCTTTAGTGCTAGTTCTTTTCGGAGCTACCACAGCAGCTAACTCAGCAACAGCCTTCTTAGCCACAGATGATTTCGTAGGTATTTCATTTTGGCTAATTTCAATGGGTATGTTGGCAGCTACAGCCTTTTTCTTTATGGAGCAAGCAAACGTAAGCACTCAGTGGAGAAAATCAGTAAACGTAGCTGGATTAGTAACAGGTATTGCATTTATTCACTATATGTACATGAGAGCGGTTTGGGTTGAAACAGGTGATACTCCAACTGTTTACAGATACATCGATTGGTTAATTACTGTACCACTACAGTTAGTAGAATTTTATCTAATTCTATCTGCAGTTAAGAAAGTGCCAACAGGAATATTCTGGAGAATTTTAATCGGTTCTTTAGTGATGTTAGTTGGTGGTTATCTTGGAGAAGCAGGAATGATAAATGCTACTCTTGGTTTTGTAATCGGAATGGCTGGATGGATTTACATTTTATATGAAATCTTTTCTGGTGAAGCAGGTAAAGTTGCTGCTAAATCTGGTAACAAATCATTGGTAACAGCATTCAGCGCTTTAAGAATGATCGTTACTGTAGGTTGGGCTATTTACCCACTAGGCTATATCTTCGGATACCTGACAGGTGGTGTAGATGCTAACTCATTAAACGTAATTTACAACTTAGCAGACTTCGTTAATAAGATCGCTTTTGGTATTATTATCTGGTCTTGTGCAGTTGCAAACTCTGGTAGAAGCAGAGCATAATAAGCTTCGACTGCGAGAAATTTTAAATAGGGCAAGTAGAAATACTTGCCCTATTTTTTTTTATCCCTATATATAAATAATGACAAAAATTATTTACATCGAAAACAATGGAAAAGAACACACTGTGGATGTTGAGAATGGACTTACCGTCATGGAAGGAGCTGTTCAAAATGATATTCCAGGAATTGATGCAGATTGTGGGGGCAGTATGGCTTGCGCTACTTGTCACGTTTATGTCAAAGATGATTGGTATGAAAAATTAGATGAAAAGAGCGAAGGCGAAGATGATATGATAGATCAAGCATATGATCCAAAAAAAAACAGCAGACTAAGTTGCCAAATAACAGTCTCTGATAAAATAGACGGACTAGTGGTTCATCTACCTGAAAAACAAGTATAATGATAAAAACAGATGCTTTAATAATTGGAGCGGGTCCAACAGGATTATTCACTGCACATCAATTGAAAATAATTGGATTGGATTGTCAGATCGTTGACAACCTAGATAAAATTGGAGGTCAATGTATTGAACTTTATCCAGACAAACCTATTTACGATATTCCAGCAATACCAGAATGTACTGGGGAGGAGTTAACAAAAAATTTAATTAAACAAATTGAGCCCTTCAAAATTAAATTTCATTTAAATGAAAGAGTTGATGAAGTTAAAAAAAATAATAATAATTGGGAAGTTAAAACAAATAACGGGACAAAATTTACGGCACCCAATGTAATTATCGCAGGTGGGGTAGGTTCTTTTGAACCAAGAAAGTTTCCTTTAAAAGAGTGTGAAAATTTTGAGAATAAGTCTATATTTTATTCTATCAAAGACAAAAAAATATTTGAAGGAAAGACGGTTTCTATTTTTGGTGGTGGAGATAGTGCACTTGATTGGGCAGTAGAGCTTTCGAAGAATTCAAAAGTTAATTTAATTCATAGAAGAGATGAGTTTAGAGGTGCTAATGCAACAGTTAACAAAATTTATGAACTTACAAAATCAGGTAAAATAAATTTATTTACAAAGTATCAACTTAGTGGGGTTACGGGATCAGGTAATTTAGAAAGTATAGAAATTACTAATGAAAATAAAGAGATAAAAAATCTTAAAACAGATTATATGCTTGGATTTTTTGGATTAATTATGCAGCTTGGACCAATTGCAAACTGGGGCCTAAATCTAGATAAAAAAACTATAGAAGTGGATACTGAAAAATTTGAAACAAATCAAAAGGGCATTTATGCCGTTGGTGATATTTGCAATTATCCAGGTAAATTAAAACTTATTTTATCTGGTTTTCATGAAGGTGCATTAGCTGCAAGAGAGTGTTTTAAATTAGCAAGACCAAACGAAAAATATAGATTCGAATTCACCACATCTTCCAAAACAATCAAAAATAGGCTTGGTGTAAAAAGTGATTGAGTTATTTACCGCTAATACACCTAACGGTAAAAAGATATCAATCATGTTAGAAGAAATTGGTTACAAATATAAAGTAAATACAATTGACTTGAATAAGGGAGAACAATTTAGGCCTGAGTTTAAAGAGATTAGTCCCTTCAGCAAAATACCTGTAATTAAAGACCAAGAAAATAATGAAATAATTTTTGAGTCTGGGGCTATTCTTATTTATTTGGCTGAAAAAAGTGGAAAATTTTTTGATAATAAAAAAAGAAATGTTATTACTCAATGGTTGATGGCTCAAATGGGATATGTTGGACCAATTCTTGGCCAGCATCATCAGTTTCATCATTATAATCCAGGAAAAAGTGTTTTTGGAGAACAAAGATATTTTAAAATATCTACTTCAATTTATAAAAATTTAGATGAAAGATTGTCAGCCTCTAAATATCTTGCTGGAGAAAATTACACAATAGCAGATATTGCAACTTTTCCTTGGATTGCTAGACACGATTGGCATGATATTGGTCTAAAAAATTATAAAAATCTATGCAGGTGGTACATTGATATATCTGAAAGAGATGCAGTTATTAAGGGTTATGATTACTTAAATAAAGGTGAGAAAATTCCTAAAGTTTAGATATCATCTGCGTAAACTTTTTCTTCTTTTTCGTGTTTTTCTTGAGCCGCAATAGATAAGGTTGCAACTGGTCTAGCAATTAGTCTTTTAATTCCTATAGGTTCACCGGTGTCTTCACAAAATCCATATGTTCCTTCTTTTATCTTTTTTATTGCAGAGTCTATTTTTGATATTAATTTTATTTGTCTATTTATCGCTCTCATCTCAACATTTTTATCAGTGTAAGAGCTAGCTTGGTCAACAATATCTGCAGATGTGCTATTATCATCCATAGAGCTATTGTATAAAGCTTCATTATTTGATCTGACTAAGTCTTTCTTCCATGCTAATAGTTTGTTTTTAAAAAATAGCTTATGTTTTTCACACATATATTTTTCCGATTCTTTGGGTACGTACGTTTTTGAAATTCTAACCATTATTTATTTTAAAACGCTCGGAGTATATTCAGCAAATAGGTAGTGTCAAGCAAGGTTTAATTGTATAAATTCAAATAAACAGTGATTTATAAAAAGCAAATAAAATTTTTTTTTTACATTTTTTTGGTAATCCATTTAATTTTATGGACTTTGATTCCATCATTGACAAACAACAATCTTCCACTTGATACAATTGAAGCTTTAGCTTGGGGTAGTAATTTAGATTGGGGTTTTAATAAACATCCACCAATGAGTGCATTAGCTGTGGAGATCTTTTATAGTATATTTGGATCAAACGATTGGGCATATTATTTACTTAGTCAAATTTTTATAATATTTTCATTTTTTATCATTTTTCAATTTAGTAAAGAAATATTAAATAATGAAAGTTTAGCACTTATTTCTGTTTTATTATTAGAGGGTATTTACTTTTACAATTTCACCACTCCTGAATTTAACGTTAACGTTTGTCAAATTCCTTTCTGGGTCTTGACAGTTTATTATTCTTGGAAAATCTTCAATCAAAAAACACCTAAATTCAAGGAATGTGTAATAGTTGGAATATTTGCTGTTGGTGGTTTTTTATCTAAGTATTTATTTGTTTACTTATTAATATCAATTGATTTATTTTTTATTTATTTAATATTTATTAAAAAAGATAGAAAATTTCACTTTAACTATTTATTTTCTATAGAAGTGTTCTTAATTTTGTTAATTCCACACATTATATGGTTATTTAATAATGATTTTATTACTGTGACTTATGGATTGGATAGATCATCAGTAGATAGTTCAACTTTCTTAGATCACCTTTTTTATCCTATAGTATTCATTTTTAAACAAGTTGGAATTTTGACTCCATTTTTTGCAATGTTTTACTTTCTTTTAAAAAAAATTAAGTTTAACTATAATTTAAAAGATAAAAAACTTTTATTTCTTTTATTTGTAAATATTTTGCCAATTATTTTAATTCTTGTTACATCAATGATAATGGGATCAAAAATTAGAACGATGTGGATGACCCCTTTTTATGTGTTCTTTGGAACTTTGTTAGTTTATATTTTTCAAAAGTATATTGTGAAACAAAATTACAAAGGTTTTATGGTATCTTTTTTAATCTTTTTTCTTTTGTCACCAATTACCTATGCGTATGTCTCAATCACCAAAACTGATAAAAGGACAGATTATCCAGGTAAACAAATTGCAGAAAAGGTTCAGAGGAAATGGGATAATGAATTTAAAGAACAAATAAATGTAGTTTTAGGAAACGAATGGAGTGCAGGAAATTTATCATATCATTTAAAAACTAGACCTGTTTGGGAGGGCGAGGTTGATAAAAATAAACTCGATACTTATAAAGCTTATGTTTGTATAGATGAGATATGCGTAGGTAATAAATGAATGAATTTATAGAAAAAAATAAAAAATTAATTTTAATTATTTTTATAATCGCTGTGATAGAGTTCTCAGGACACGGAATATTTGCTTCTCTAATAAGATTTTTAAATTCAATTAATTCGATATGAAAATCAAAGTATTAATACCTCTATTTAATGATTGGCAATCTTTGTTTAAACTTCTTGAAAATATTGATCATCAAATTTTTAATTTAGATGCTATAATTTCTATTGTAGTTGTAAATGATGGATCCACTGAAAAAGTACCGAATAACTTTCCCAGTTTTTCAAATATAAACTCAATTAAAATTATTAATTTAAAAAGAAATGTTGGTCATGCTAGATCCATTGCAACTGGTCTAAAATTTATTTTAGAAAATGATAGCTTTGATTATGTAATACCTATGGATTCTGATGGCGAGGACAGACCTGAGGAAATAAAAGATTTAATAAAAAAACTAGAGACAGAGTCTAACTTACCAATTGTTTGCGAAAGAATAAAAAGATCAGAGGGTACATTTTTTAAATTGTGTTATTTTTTACATAAATTAATAACCGTAACTTTTACGGGACGATCTATAAGGTTTGGAAACTACACATGTATACCCAAAGAAGTTGTAAGAAAAATGAGTAAAGAAAAAGCAACCTGGAGCAGTTTTTCTGGCGCTTTAACAAAAATTTCAAAAAACAAGATCGGGGTGCCCTCTGAGAGAGGCATCAGATATTTTGGACCGTCTAAAATGAGTTTTAAAAACCTTATAATTCATTCTTTAGCTATAGTAGCTGTATTCAAAATTAGTGTTTTAATTAGATCAATATTATTTTTTTTCGTATATTTATTTTTAATATATGAAAAAATTTCAGTTATTACTCTAATACCTCTCTTGCTATTAATTGTGTTCAATTTGTTAGTTTTCTTAATTTCAAAAAGAGAGAATTTAGAAAATTACAGTAACTCAAATCAGAATATTTTTGATGTAAAAGTTATTAAATAATACTAAAATTTCGCTATGGAGATAATTAATTTGGAATCTGTAAAGTCTTTTGTTGATACGCTTTGGGTAATAAATTGCGCTATATTAGTGTTTATTATGCAGGCCGGATTTATGTGTATGGAAACCGGTCTATCACGATATAAAAATAGCATAAATGTAGCTTTAAAAAATGCAGCAGATTTTGGAGTGTCTGTAGTAATTTTTTGGATTTTTGGTTTTGGATTAATGTTTGGCAAAAGCTTTAATGGTTTTTTTGGTACAGATTTATTTTTCTTTAAGACAGATGTGGCTGAATACATGACCTATTTTGTATTTCAGGCAATGTTTGTTGCTACAGCAGCAACTATTATTTCTGGAGCTGTAGCAGAGCGGATGAAATTCAACGGCTATATTATTATAACTATATTAGCGACAGGAATAATTTATCCTATTGTTGGCCATTGGACATGGTCATCTAGTTATTTAAATAACATGGATGTAGAGAGACAATTATTAGACATTACTGGTCAAATAAATACAACAGGTTGGTTAAGCACAATAGGATTCATAGACTTTGCTGGTAGCACTATAGTTCACTCCGTTGGGGGATGGATAGCCCTTTCTGCAGTTTTAATTCTAGGACCAAGGATTGGTAAATATTCAAAAGCAAACAAAGGAAAATTCACAGGTTCAAGTTTTCCTTTAGCAGTTCTAGGAACATTAATTCTTTGGTTTGGATGGTTTGGATTTAATGGCGGAAGTAACGGGGCAATGGATGATGCAGTTCCACTTATATTAATTAATACTTTTTTATCAGCATCATTCGGACTACTTACCGGATTGGGAATATCTTTTTTATTATTTAAAAAACCAGATCCATATTATATTATTCTTGGACCTCTAGCTGGATTAGTCGCTATTACTGCAGGATGTAACTCAATGACATCTGTTATATCAATATTTGTTGGAATAGTCGGAGCTATAGTAGCAATAATTGCAAATGAAATTTTAAACAAATACGAAATTGATGATGTTGTAGGCGCAATCCCAGTACACCTTGCGGCTGGAGTATGGGGAACTTTAGCTGTTGGTTTTTTTAGCGATTTAGAAACTCTTGGTACAGATTTAAGTAGACTTGAACAAATTAAAGTTCAGTTTATAGGAGTTATATCTGTAGGTTTTTTTGCTTTTGGAGGATCTTTTATTATATTAAAAATTCTAAATAGCCTTTATCCTTTGAGAGTAAGTCCTATTCAAGAAGAGTTGGGGCTAAATATTGCAGAACACAATGCAACATCAGTAGAACACGATTTGATATCAATTTTAGATAAACAATCAGAAACAGGTGATTTAACTATCAGAGGACCACAAGATCCATTTACAGCTGGTGGTGTAATTGGATTGTACTACAATAAATTAATGAGCAAGCTTGAGACTAGCGAATTAGAGAAAAAAAAATGGAGGGATAGGATTACTGGAGAAGTTAAGCTCGCTGTTAAAGTACAAGAAAATTTTCTACCTAAAAGAAATTTAGAAAATTACCCAGTGCATGGTATTAATTTTGCTGCAAGAGAGGTCTCTGGGGACTTTTTCAGCTTTTATCCACATAATGAAAGCGTTTACTTTGTCATTGCCGATGTAGCTGGCAAAGGTATTCACGCGGGAATGGTTATGGCAAAAGCTTCAACATTATTCGAAATTATGGCGCGAGATAAGGTCGATGTAGATGAAATGGTGTTTCATATGAATAATGATCTGCACTCAACCAAAACAGGCGGAATGTTTGTTACTGCAATTATTGGAAATTATAATATCAATACAAGTGAAATTGCATGGGTAAACGCAGGTCATCAACCTGCTTTAATCAGAGATAACAAAGGTGCTTTTGAGGAATATGAGAGCAAATCTCCTCCATTAGGTGTAATCAGACAAGGCTCCAAATCTAGTTATTTTGTAAATAAATATAATTTGAATGGACATAGGTTTTATGGTTTTACCGATGGCTTATCTGAGAGCTTAGATAAAAACAATAAAGAGATTGGCATTGATGGTTCTAAAGAAGTTATAAATACTAATTTTAACAAAGATCCCAATGATGAATTGAACAGTATAGCTAAAGAAATTGCTGCTAATGCAAATAACAAAAAACTTAGCGATGATCTAACTCTTATCGTCATAGGCAAATAATTAATTATCTTATTATTTATCAACCAATTCTAATTTTTGGCATACAATAAAAATCTGCAGTATCTATTTTTGATGAATATTCTCTTCTCATGTTCCATTTCTTATGAACCCCGGCACTTGCAAGACTTAAAGTAGACCTGCCATACCGATAGTTAGTGTTATCAATTGATCTCATCAAATTATTTATTTTTTCATCTTTCTCAGATGAAAATAAATTTTTTCTTTCAGTATCATTTGATAGGCCTGTTAGCATTACTCCTGCTTTTTGATAACGGTAACCATTCTTAAATATACTTTCTAAAATCGAAACAGCTGCTTTTACTATTTCAATACTATTATTTGTTGCAATTGGAAAATCTATAGTCTTAGAATTTGAGTAATAGCCGAAGTTTCTTTGAAAGGGACTTGTTCTAACAAAAACAGTTACTGATTTTGCAACTAAAGATTCTGATCTTACTTTCTCAGAAGCATTTAAACAGTAGTTTGCAACTGCTTCTTTTAATTCTTGAAAACTTTCAACTCTTTTACCAAAAGAACGTGAAACCACACAACTCTTTCTTTTTGAAGCTGTTTTTTCAAGATCTATACATGGTATACCTCTTAGTTCCATCGCTGTCCTCGAACTTAAAACATTTGAAGATTTTTTTATCCAGGTGTTAGATTTATTTTTTAATTGTTTGGCATTGTAAATTCCATTTTTCTGATAAAATTTAGTTAACTGTCTGCCAACACCCCATATATCATTTATTTCAATTTTTTCTAATATTGGGTCAAGATTTTCAATACCTATTAAACTTGTGACACCTGATTGCTTTTTCTTTGCGATATGATTTGCAACTTTACTCAGAGTTTTAGTTTTTGCTATTCCAATACTGGTTGGAATGCCTGTCCATTGTAATACTGTATTTCTTATTTCTTTACCAACATCTGCTATTTCATTATCTGGGAAATTAGATAAATCCATAAACGCTTCATCTATTGAATATATTTCTATATCAGAATTAAACCTTTTTAATGTTCTCATTACTCTTCTTGATAGATCTCCGTATAAAGAATAGTTTGAAGAAAAAACCTGCACATTATTTTTCACAATTATGTCTTTTGCTTTAAAGTATGGCTCACCCATTTTTATTCCTAGAGCTTTTGCTTCATTGGATCTTGAAATAATGCAGCCATCATTGTTAGATAAAACTACGACAGGTTTTTTTCTTATTTTAGGATTAAATAATCTTTCACAAGACACATAGAAAGAATTACAATCGACTAGTGCTATTTTTTTAGTAAACCGAATGGATGACATAAGTGACAACTCCCCAAATAAAAATATCTTCTTCTTCATTAATTAAAATTCGATCTTTAAAATCTTTAGATCCTGAAGTTAGAAATTTTTTATCTCTTTCTTGAACAAAACTTTTAACCACTAGCTCATCATGAACATTTGCAATTACAGTTGAAAAATTTTTTGGTTTTAAACTTTTATCAACTACCAAGATATCTCCATCATTAATACCAACATCGGTCATTGATTTGCCTTGTACCCGGATCACAAAAGTTGCCGGAACATTCCTTATCAAATGAACATTGAGGTCTATATCTTCTTCTATATAATCTGTGGCAGGAGATGGAAAACCAGCTCCAGCTTTATGTAAATAATAAGGTATTGTAATCTTCATAAATGTTCTTATTTTGTTCTTTTTATATTTATAGCCTAATAATTAAATGTAGTCAAATAGGTTGTATTTTGAGTCTGAAATTGAATCAAAAGTGAATCAAAAGGTGAACATCAAAACTACATATTGTTGTGTTGTGGATAACTTTCGCAATAGATAGACTGAGTGAAATGAGAAAATTAACCTGTCATTGCGGCCAAATCGAAATAGAAATTAATATTAAAAAAAATTTTGAGGATTTGTACAGATGTAATTGCTCAATGTGTATTAGAAAAGGAGCAATTACTGCAATTATAGATAAGAAAGAATTAAAAGTTATAAAAGGTATGGATAAATTAAAATGTTATCAATTCAAAACAAAAGTAGCCAAACATTATTTCTGTTCAATTTGTGGAATACAAACTCACAATTTAAGAAGAAGAGAT
>CACLEU010000016.1 GCA_902606075.1 uncultured Pelagibacteraceae bacterium | reverse complement strand
TGGTGCGACGTATTGGTATCAAAATAACTTTGATCAGAATTAATAGGTATCTCTTTTAAGTAGCCTTTTTTTTTAAATGAGTGAACTGTGTTATAAACTGTTGCAAGTGATATCTTATCACTTGATACCTTGCTTATTCTTGTAACAAGTTCATTAATTGTAAAATGAAATGTTTTATCTGTGTTGAACAAAACTTCACAAATTTTTACTCTCTGTTTTGTTGGTCTTAATCCAGAACTTCTGAGTTTTGTAATAAATTGGCTATTATTTAACATTTTAATTTATAACTATTCTAAACTAAACCTATATTATATTATTGTTAAATCAAGTATTAAGGATATCGGAAAAATGAAAAAAAGCTCATACACTTACGATGAACTGATAAGTTGTGCTAATGGTGATCTCTTTGGACCAGGTAATGCAAAATTACCCTCACCACCAATGTTAATGTTTGATAGAATTAGTGAGATTAGTGAAAATAAAGGTGATTTTGGCAAAGGATTTATTGTTGCTGAATTAGATATAAAAGATACTCTATGGTTCTTTGACTGTCATTTCAAAAAAGATCCAGTAATGCCAGGTTGTCTTGGACTAGATGCTATGTGGCAGCTTGTAGGATTTTATTTGGGATGGCTAGGAAATCCTGGAAGAGGAAGAGCTCTAGGAGTTAACACGGTAAAGTTTACCGGTGAAGTTCTTAAAAATGTCAAAAAAGCAGTTTATGAGATAAATATGAAAAGAGTTCTTGTAAAAGAAGGTACTTGTGTTGGATTAGCAAACGGAATTTTGCTAGCAGATGGAAAAAAAATTTACTCAACAGAAAATTTAAAAGTAGGTTTATTCAAATAATGAAAAGAGTTGTTGTAACAGGAATAGGAGTAGTATCGTGTTTAGGCAATAATCAAGGGGAAGTTTATCAATCACTTTTAAACTCAAAATCGGGCATTTCTTTTTCAGAGGAATATAAAGAATATAATTTAAGAAGCCATGTGCATGGTAAACCTAAGATTGAGTTGGAGGATCATGTTGATAGAAAATTTATAAGATTCATGGGTCCTGGCTCAGCTTACAATTATATTTCAATGAATGAAGCGGTTAAAGACTCTGGATTAGAGGAAAAAGATGTGAGTTGTATATCTACAGGTATGATTATGGGCTCAGGAGGTCCTTCAATTGAAAATGTTATTCTTGCAGCAGACAAAACAAGAGCAAAAAATCCAAAACGAATGGGTCCTTTTATAGTGCCTAGAACAATGTCTAGTACAGCGTCAGCAACCTTAGCTGTGCCATTTAAAATTAAAGGTGTTAATTACACAATCAGTTCTGCTTGTGCAACAAGTGGCCATTGTATTGGAAATGCAATGGAATTAATTCAATTAGGAAAGCAAAAAATAATTTTTGCTGGTGGAAGCGATGAAGTTCATTTTGCTATGACAGCAATGTTTGATGCAATGACTGCTCTATCCTCTAAATATAATGATACTCCAGAGAAAGCGTCTAGACCTTATGACAAAACAAGAGATGGTTTTGTAATATCTGGTGGTGGGGGAGTTTTAGTTTTAGAAGAGTATGAACACGCTAAAGCAAGAGGAGCTAAGATCTATGCAGAGTTAACTGGTTATGGTGCAACATCTGATGGTTATGATATGGTTGCTCCATCAGGAGAAGGTGCTGTAAGATGTATGCAGATGGCATTAAGCACTACAAAAAATAAAATTGATTATATAAACACTCATGGAACTTCTACTCCAGTAGGAGATATAACAGAATTAAAAGCAGTTGGAGAGGCATTTAAAGATTACAAACCAAAAATAAGTTCAACAAAATCATTATCTGGACACTCTCTAGGAGCAACTTCAGTTCATGAGGCAGTCTATAGTTTAATAATGATGAAAAATAAGTTCATAGCTGCATCTGCAAATATTCAGGATATGGACGATGAAGCAAAAAATTATCCAATTGTAACTAAAGTTGAAAAAGATGTTAATTTAAATTCTGTAATGTCTAACAGTTTTGGTTTTGGTGGTACTAATGCCACTTTAGTATTTGAAAAGGTTTAATAATGAGTTTGATGAAAGGTAAAAAAGGATTGATCATGGGTGTTGCTAATGAGCGATCAATTGCTTGGGGTATTTCTAAAAAACTTGCCGAAGCAGGGGCTGATCTTGCTTTTACATATTTAGGAGATGCATTGAAGAAAAGAGTTATCCCTTTGGCAGAAAAATTAAATTCAAATGTCACTTTTAGTTGTGATGTTGAGAAAAAAGAGGAAATAACAAAATTATTTGAAGATATAAAATCTAAATGGGGTGAAATAGATTTTGTAGTTCATGCGATTGCGTTTTCAGATAAATCTGAATTATCAGGTGAATATCTAAATACAACTAGAGAAAACTTTTTAAGAAGTATGTTAATTTCTTGTTTCTCATTTACAGAAGTTGCAAAAGAAGCATCTAAAATCATGAAGCAGGGTGGAAGTATGATTACATTAAGTTACGAGGCTAATAAGGCTATTCCAAACTATAACGTGATGGGAGTATGTAAAGCTGCACTTGAAGCAAGTGTGAAATATCTTGCAAGAGACTTAGGTTCAAAAGGTATTAGGATTAATGCGATTAGTGCAGGACCCATTAAAACATTAGCGGCATCAGCAATTGGAGATGCAAAATTTTTATATAAATGGAATGCTGATCATTCTTTTTTAAAAAGAAATGTTGATAATCTTGATGTAGGAAATTCTGCTTTATATCTATTAAGTGATATGGCTGGTGGTGTTACTGGTGAAATTCACTATGTTGATGCTGGATATAATAAAGTTGGTATGCCAGATCCAAAAAATATTACCTAATTTTAAGTATCAGCGTCATAATAGTTATTTAAATATTTATCAAAAATTATATGATTACTAATTATGTTCGAATTACCTAAATTAGATTACTCAAAATTAGCACTTGCTCCAATAATGTCTGAAAAGACACTTGATCTCCATCATGGCAAGCATCATCAAACTTACATAACAAATCTAAATAATTTTGTTAAAGACACTGATATGTCTAAAATGTCATTAGAGGAAATTATAATTAGCTCCTCTAAAGATAAATCTAAAGCAGGTATTTTTAACAATGCTAGCCAACACTGGAACCACATAATGTTCTGGAAGTGTATGAAGCCGAAAGGTGGAGGTGCGATACCTGAAAAATTAAAAAAAAGAATTGAAGCAGATTTTGGAAGCACAGATGAATTTAAAAAACAGTTTATTCAAGCAGGAATTACTCAATTTGGTTCTGGATGGTGTTGGTTATCAATTAACAACGGTAAATTAATAGTTAGCAAAACTCCCAATGCTGAAAATACTTTAATTCATAATATGAAACCTATTTTATGTTGTGATGTGTGGGAACATTCTTATTACGTAGATTACAAAAATAAAAGACCTGAGTATTTAGAAAATTTCTACGAAAAACTAATTAATTGGGAATTTGTTGAATCTCATTTAGATTGAAAGGGGCGTTCTGTTGCCAGGTGCCCCCATACCCCAATCTAAATTAAATGTTTTTAGGCTCTTTTTTTAAATGCCCAACAACTTTTCCAGAGTTTTTTCCAGATTTAATAACGTATCCGCTTGTGCCATTGCCATTAGCTTCAACAGATTTTAAATTTCGGAACAATAATTGATTTAGCCTAGCGATCTTTGAGCCTCGGCTAAACAAATTAAGAACTCTGTGCATTCTTTTCATACACACTCCTTGTTAGTTTTTCCAAAACTCGCTTTTAACCGATGCGATATCGGTCTCTTTATCACCATGAGATATGGTAAGTTAAAATTATATATTTTTAAGTTTAATTCAACTTAATTACAATTTAGAAACACAATTTGAACACGAAAGTTAAGGCAATATTAGTTACTTAATTTTCTCCCACTCAGCCATTCCGCCTTTGATATTTTTTACGTTTTTAATTCCCATATCTTTCATAGTTTTTGTTGCTAATGTTCCTTGTCCACCTAGTCCACAAAACACTACGTACTCTTTTTCTGGATTTTTTTTAAAATAATCATTTTCTAAGGGACTACCATCAGCAAGATAAAACTCTAAAAGGCCTCTCTCTAGATTAATGGCATTTCCAATAGTTTCTTTTGTAAAACTATCTTTATCTCTTACATCTATAAATTGTACATTAGGATCATTTAATTTTTGCTTAGCTTCTTCTGCTGTTATATTTTCTATGTCATTGCTGATGTTCATTAAATCCTCAAACTTTTTCATGTTTTTCCTTTCAATTTATTAAATTAAAAATTATTCATTAAACTATAGCTTGCAACAAAAAATATTGCCAACCAAACTAACCCTTTAATAAAAAAAAATGCAAAGCTACCAAATAATATATATTTACCAAATTTATTTTTTGATAATTTTTTTTTTACACTCTCAAATGTCAACATGGTTTTTAAATTGCAGCTTGTTTGATAGATAATTTGACTTTACCTCTATCAAAACCTATGACTTTCACTTTTACATCGTCACCTTCTTTTACAACGTCTGTAACTTTTGCAACTCTTTTGTCTGCTAATTCAGATATATGGACAAGTCCATCTTGTTTGCCTAAAAAATTAACAAATGCACCAAACTCCATAATCTTCATAACTTTACCATTATAAATTTTATTAAGTTCAGCTTTTGCGGTTAAATCTTTAATCATTTGCATTGCTTTATTTCTTGAGTCTTCATCGGGTGCAGCTACTGTGACTACTCCTTCATCATTAACATCAACTTTTGCTCCTGACTTTTCAACAATCTCCCTAATTGTAGCTCCACCTTTACCTATTACAGTTGCAATATCTTTTTTATCTACAGTTATTTTTTCCATTTTAGGGGTATGCTTACCTACACCATCTCTTGACTTATCGATCGCTTTGTTCATTTCATTTAAAATATGTACTCTCCCATCTTTAGCTTGATTTAAAGCTTGTTCCATAATTTCAAAAGTTATACCCGTAATTTTTATATCCATTTGTAATGAAGTAATTCCATCTTTCGTACCAGCAACCTTGAAATCCATATCACCTAAATGATCTTCATCACCTAATATATCTGATAAAACGCTAAAATCGTCTCCCTCTTTAATTAATCCCATTGCTATACCTGCAACTGGTTCCTTGATCGGTACACCTGCATCCATAAGTGCTAAAGAAGAACCACAAACGGTCGCCATTGATGAGGATCCATTCGACTCTGTAATTTCTGAAACTATTCTAAAAGTATATGGAAAACTTTCTTTTGTCGGCAAAGAAGAATTTATTGCTCTCCAGGCTAATTTTCCATGACCTATTTCTCTTCTTCCAGTTCCTATTCTGCCAGTTTCCCCAACAGAAAAAGGTGGAAAATTGTAGTGGAGCATAAATCTTTGACGTTGTAGTCCTTCTAAGCTTTCAATTCTCTGTTCATCGTCAGATGTTCCAAGTGTTGTCGTAACAATTGCTTGTGTTTCTCCTCTAGTGAATAAAGCAGATCCGTGGACTCTAGGCAATATACCAACTTCACATTTAATTTGTCTTACATCTGATAGACCTCTACCATCAATACGTTTTTTGTTTTTCAGAATGTCTGTTCTTACAATCCCTTTTTCTAAATCTTTTAATTCATGCATAACATCTAATTCTGAGTAATTTTCATTCTCTTCATACAATTTTTTAGCTTTTTCAGTTACTTTGGATATTAAATCAGATCTTTCTTGTTTATCTTTAATCGAAAATGCTTTTCTTAGATCTTTGGTAAATTCACTATCTAATTTTTTCTTAACTTCAGATAAATCTTTTTTTTCAACAACCCATTCAGTTTTTTTACATTCTTTTGCAAGCTCGTTTATCACTTCTATGATAGGAACAAAACCTTCATGACCAAATTTTACTGCATCTAACATTTGTTGCTCTGTCAAACCTTTTGCTTCGGACTCAACCATTAAAACAGCATCCTTGGTGCCTGCTACAACTAGATCTAATTTAGAATTTTCCAATTCTTTTTTTGAGGGATTTAAAACATATTTACCATCAATAAAGCCTACTCTTGATGCGCCAACTGGCCCCATAAATGGCATACCAGATATTGTTAATGCCGCTGAAGACGCAATAATTGATAGAATATCTGCCTCATTTTCTTTGTCATAAGAAATTACCGTTGGTAAAAGTTGAACTTCATTTCTAAATTCATCAGGAAATAAAGGCCTAATAGGTCTATCAATTAATCTTGAAATAAGAGTTTCACTTTCTGTAGGCCTTGCTTCTCTTTTAAAATAACCTCCAGGAATTTTTCCTGCGGCATAGTATTTTTCTTGGTAATTTACTGACAAAGGAAAGTAATCTACTTCAGGATTTACTTTTTTTGCCCCTACAACAGTAGCTAAAACAACTGTTTCGCCACAAGTTGCAATTATAGCACCATCTGCTTGTCTTGCAATTTTTCCAGTTTCTAAACTGATTTTCTTTCCACCAACTTCAATTTCTTTTTTAAAAATTTTGAACATTTATTTCCTTAAATTTAGTTTTGTTAATATATTTTTATATGAGTCAATTTTATTTTTCTTAAGATATTCTAAAAGTTTTTTTCTTCTATTGACTGCTTTTAATAACCCAACAGATGAATGCTTATCTTTTTTGAATTGTTTTACATGTTTTGATAACATTTCAATTTTATCTGTTAAAAGAGCTATTTGAACTTCCGAAGAACCTGTATCTTTTTCGTGTAAGCTTACTTCTGAAATATTTTTTTTCATGGTTTTTCCTATTTATTAGCTTGTTTAATTAAATTTTCAATTTTTTCTGCATAATCAAAAGATTCATCTTTAACAAAAAATAGTTTTGGTAGAAATTTCATAATGATTTTTTTAGATAATACTTTTCTTACAATGAAAGAAAATTCTTTTAATTTTATAATTGTTTCTTCTGAATTTTTCCCTCCAAGCGGAAGTACAAAAACTTTAGCATTTTTTAGATCCGGACTCATCCTTACTTCTGTGACAGTAATTTCCTTTGTATTAATATTTGGAATTTTTGCTTCATCTTTTAAAAAGATCATGCTCAAAGACTGTTTTATCATTTCGCCTACTCTTAATTGTCTTTGACTAACTGGTTTTCCTGCATTTGCCATAATTTATATGACCCTCTCTGTTGTTGTAGAACTATAGGCCTCTATAATGTCTTTTTTTTGAAAGTCATTAAAATCTTTAAAAGATATACCACATTCTAAGCCAGCTGACACTTGCTTAGCCTGGTTTTTTTCTCTAAATATTGTGCTAATTTTTCCGTTATAAATTATTGACCCATCTCTAATTATTCTAGCAAATGCGTCTTGAGCAATTTCACCATCAATTACTTTCGTGCCAGCAACTTTACCAATTTTTGATACCTTAAATATTTCTAGAATTTCAGCTGAACCAATTACTTTTTCCTCAATATTTGGGGCTAATAGTCCAGACATTTGGTTTTTTACAAAATCAATCAACTCATAAATAATATTAAAAGATGAAATTTTAACCTGATTTTGCTCTGCTATCTTTTTTGCCTCTTTGCTTGGTTTTACATTAAAGGCAATTAGAATTGCTTCAGATGCTTTAGCTAAATTAACATCTGTTTCTGTTACCATGCCAACATCCGACAAAATAATCTTTAATTTTACTTCATCATGTTTTATTAGGTTTATTGCATTTTTTATAGCCTCAGATGAACCATGTACATCTGATTTAATTATAATATTTAAATCTTTGGAATTGTTATCTTTAAAGGCAGATTCTTGTGTGAACATGGTTAATGGATTTTTTGATGATTTGGTCTCCTCAATCCTTGCTTCAGATAATGACTTGGCTTCTTTTTCTGTATCAAGTACTAAAAAATCATCTCCAGATTTTGCTGCACCATTTATTCCTAGTATTTCAACAGGTGTAGACGGCAATGCCTCTCTAATTTGTTTACCTGTATCATCTATTATTGCTCTAACTTTACCCCATTTTGTGCCACAAACAAAATAGTCACCTTTTTTAAGATTGCCTGATATTACTATGACATTAGCAATTGGTCCTCGACCTATATCAATTTTTGACTCTAGAACCACGCCGTTGGAATTACTACTAAAATCACATTTTAAATCTAAAAGCTCAGATTGTAGTAAAATTAGTTCAAGTAGTTTATCAATATTTTTTTTAGTTTTTGTAGAAATCTCAACCATTATTGTGTCACCAGATAAATCCTCTGAAATTAGTTCATGTTCTAAAAGTTGATTTTTGATTTTTTGTGGATCAGCATCAGGTAGATCGCATTTATTAATTGCAACAACGATTGGCACTTTCGCAGCTTTTGCATGTTTGATGGACTCTACAGTTTGTGGCATTACTCCATCGTTTGCTGCAACCACTAAAACTACTATATCTGTTAACTTTGAACCTCTAGCTCTCATTTCTGTAAATGCAGCGTGACCTGGTGTATCTATGAAAGTTATTTTTTCATTATTTTTTGTGACTTGGTAAGCTCCAATATGTTGTGTGATACCTCCAAATTCCCCAGATACTATATTTGTACTTCTTATAACGTCTAGAACTGAAGTTTTTCCGTGATCAACATGTCCCATTACAGTAATAATTGGTGGTCGATTTTTAAGATTTTCAGGTTTTGTCTCTTTTATACTTTTTATAATTTCATCTGTTTTTTTTTCCCTAATTGGATTATGTCCGAATTCTCTGACTAAATATTCCGCAGTATCAGAGTCAATTGTATGGTTAATTGTGACTGAAACGCCCATACCCATTAGATGTTTAATTATATTTGACGATTGTTCAGCCATTCTATTTGCTAAATCTCTTATTGTTATAACTTCAGGAATATTGATATTTTTTTTGAAATTTGTTCTTAGCTCATCATTAATTTGATTTTTTGATACTCTTAATTCTTTTTCCCGAGCTCTCTTTATTGATGCAAGGCTTCTAGATTTAAATTCTAAATCTTCACTCAAGGCTCTTGAAACTGTAAGCTTTGCCTCTCTTTTTTTTGTGCTAAATTTTGACTTATTTTCTTTATCTTTTTGATTATTTTCACCTCTAATTCCTTTCGTCGCTTTTTGTTCTGCTAACTTTCTTCGCTCGTAGTCACTTATTTTTGAATTTAGTGGTTTTGGTTTATAATTTTTTTTAAAATTATTTGAAATTTTGTTGAAAGGTTTTGAAAACTTTCTATCGTTTAATGAAGATTTATTCTTACCTACAAAGTTTTGTTGAGGGACAAATGTTTTTTTGGGTTTTCCTGTTATTGTAAGTTTTTTTTTTTGTTTTTCCATTTTCCATTAGTTAGTAGTTATAAATTTTTTCTCTTGCTTTCATTATTAGCTCATCTGCTTCGATTTTTGATAAAGCAAAATCTTCTAAATAACCATTAATCTTCACTTTTTCACCTTTAATTATATCAAATCCACCTATTAGTTCATCAGAGGCAAGGTCAGCAAAATCATTCAAAGTTAATATCTTTTTTTCTCCCAATGTAAGAAGCATGCCCGGCGTTAATCCTTTATGATTAATTAAATCTGTTTCTAAACCTAAATCCTCAATTTTCTTTTTTATCTCTTCTTGGCTTTTTTTGTAAAATTCTGCTGCTCTCTCTATCAATTCTTTGGCTGTCTCCTCTTCTATGCCCTCGATTTTTACTAAATCGTTTAATTCACAATCCTTAATTAAATCGATTGATGAGAAACCTTCTGCGACCAAAAGTTGACCTAATGTTTCATCAACTTCTAAATTTTTCATAAGATTTTCTGTTCTATCTTTAAATTCTTCTTGTCTTTTTTCTGATTCTTCTTGATCAGTCATAATATTAATTTCGTAATTGATAAGCTTTGTGGCTAATCTTACGTTTTGTCCTCTTCTACCTATAGCTTTACTTAAATTTTCTTCATTTAAAATAACATCCAATTTTTTTACCTCTTCATAAATGTTTACTTTTAGAACTTCTGCAGGTGATAATGCATTTGAGACTACTACAGATACATCCTCCGACCAATTCACAATATCAATTTTTTCACCTTGTAATTCGTTTACTACAGCTTGAACTCTACTGCCTCTCATTCCTACGCAAGCTCCCACTGGATCTAATGAGGTATCAATGGCTTTAACACAAATTTTCGCTCTGCTCCCTGGATCTCTTGCTGACGATTTTATTTCGATCAACCCATCATATATTTCGGGAACTTCTTGAATAAAGAGTTTTTCCATAAATTTTGGGTGAGCTCTTGAAAGAAAGATTTGTTGTCCTCTTTGCTCTCTCCTAACATCATAGCAATAAGCTTTTATTCTATCACCAGCTTTAATATTTTCTCTAGGTATCATCTCATTTTTTTGTATGATTGCTTCAGCTTTGCCTAAATCAACAATAACATTTCCAAATTCTAATCTTTTAACAATTCCGCTAAGTATTGTATCTTTTTTATCTATAAAATCGTTAAACTGTCTTTCTTTTTCTGCCTCTCTTACACTAAAACTTATAACTTGTTTGGCAGTTTGTGCTGCGATTCTCCCGAAATCAAACGTAGGAAGAGGTTGTAATATTTCTTCACCTAATTTTTTTTCATTATTTAAAGCTTTTGCACTTTCTAAGCTAATTTCAGTATTATTATTCTCTGGATTCTCAACTATTATCAATTTTCTAAAAATTTCAATATCTCCGTTGTCTCTATTTATATTTACTTGTATTTCATTTTCATTGCCAAATTTCGACTTTGCTGCTTTTGCTATACCGGTCTCCATAGAATTAATTATTAATTCCTTATCTATAGATTTCTCTAATGCAACTGCTTCTGCAATTCTTAATAATTCAAGTTTGTCTGCTCGTCTGTTTAACATATTTTATCTACCAAAAAAAAATGGGCCGAAGCCCACTTTGATATATTAATAATATAGGTCTTATAATTTAAATTTTTAAATTTACAACTTATTATTACTTGCTAAAAATGTCTTTTTTATCAACATTTTCCCACGAAAAAGAACCGTCAGATCCTGGGTCTCTTCCAAAATGTCCATAAGCAGCTGATTTCTCATATATAGGTTTATTCAATCCAAGCATCTCCCTTATTCCTCTAGGGCTTAAATCGAAATTTTTTCTAATTATACTTTCCACATGTTTATTCTTCTCTTCATCATTATCAAAGAGATCAACATATATTGAAAGTGGTTTTGATACTCCAATCGCATATGCCAGTTGTATCAAGCACTTATCAGCAATTTTTGAAGCAACTATATTTTTTGCTAAATATCTCGAAGCATATGCTGCAGATCTGTCAACTTTTGTTGGATCTTTTCCAGAGAAAGCTCCACCACCGTGCGGCGCAGCTCCACCATAGGTATCAACTATTATTTTTCTTCCTGTTAAACCGCTGTCTCCATCAGGACCGCCAATAACAAAATTTCCAGTTGGATTTATATAGATTTCTTCATCTGATAAATTGTTAAGCAACTCTTTTGGTATAGACTTCTCAATATAAGGTTTAACTAATTCTCTTACTTGTGACTGGTTAACATCTGCAGAATGTTGGGTAGATATAACTACGGTTTTTACATTAGCAGGTTTTCCATCTTTATATTCTATTGTTATTTGACTTTTTGAGTCTGGCTCAATATTTTTTAATTTTCCAGATTTTCTATCTTCGGCCATGAGCCTTAATATTTTATGCGAATAATGTATAGGTGCTGGCATTAGAACATCTGTTTCGTTACATGCATATCCAAACATGATTCCTTGATCCCCAGCTCCTTCATCTTTATTTCCTGAGGAATCAACACCCATAGCAATATCTGATGATTGCGAGTGTAGATGACTTTCTATTTTGGTTGCATCTTTATAAGTAAATCCTTCTTGATCGTATCCAATATCTTTTATGCAATCTCTAACTTTCTGAATTAAATCATCTTTTTTTATCTCGGGTCCTCTTACTTCCCCTGCTAAAACAACCTTATTTGTTGTAGTTAAAGTTTCACAAGCTACTCTAGATTGGGGTTCGGCTCCTAAATAAGTATCAACTACCATGTCAGATATTCTATCGCATACTTTATCTGGATGACCTTCTGAAACTGATTCACTTGTAAATAAATAATTTTTTTTCATCTAATTTTTTTAAAAAAAAAATTAAACTAATATAAAAAAATACTAAACAAAAGAAAATCTTATTCCCGTAGATACTAAAAGGAGTTGGAAATACTTGAGAAACTGCATTAATTTCAATGCTTCCCTTTTCAGTTGTGTTTAATTTTTTTTTAATTATCCCGTTTGAGCCTACATGTGCTGAAATTCCATTATTAGCAACTCTCAAAATGTCTTTG
>CACLEU010000015.1 GCA_902606075.1 uncultured Pelagibacteraceae bacterium | reverse complement strand
AAGTTAAGAAAAGAATTAAAACTTTTTGCAAATTTAAGACCTGCAATTTGCTTCAAACAATTAGTTGATGCCTCAAGTTTAAAGCCCGAAATAGTTTCGGGACTAGATATAATGATTGTAAGGGAGTTAACTGGAGGAATTTATTTTGGTGAACCTCGGGGTATAAAACCCATTGATAATGGTGAGAGAAAGGGAATTAATACTCATACCTATACTTCTAAAGAAATAGAAAGAGTCGCTAGAGTTGCCTTTGAATTAGCAAAAAAAAGAAATAATAAAGTTACCTCTTGTGAAAAATCAAATGTCATGGAGGCTGGTCAATTGTGGAAAGAAGAAGTACAGGCGCTTCATAAAAAAGATTATAAGGATGTTAATTTAGAACACATGCTTGCCGATAACTGTGCTATGCAGTTATTAAGAAATCCTAAACAGTTTGATGTAATCGTAACTGATAACTTATTTGGAGACATTTTGTCAGATGAAGCTGCAATGTTAACAGGATCTCTAGGATTATTACCCTCGGCTTCACTTGGTGCAAAAGACAAGGATGGTAATTTAAGATCAATGTATGAACCCGTACACGGATCAGCGCCAGATATTGCCAGCAAAGGTATAGCTAATCCAATTGCAACAATTTTAAGTTTTTCAATGGCCTTAAAATATTCATTAAATTTAGACAAAGAGTCCATAGAATTAGATAATGCAGTACAAAAAGTTTTAGATGATGGATTAAGGACAAAAGACATTATTTCTAAAGGAAAAAAAGAGGTATCCACATCTACGATGGGGGATGCGATTATTGCGTGTTTGCAAAAATAATTAAATTATCTTAATTTAGGGTTAGTAAAAAAATGACAACTTATACAGCACCAGTTGAAGATATGATGTTTCTTTTTGAAAAATTAAGAGACAATAAGAATTATAATGACTTGGAAAAGTACAAAGAAGTAAGCCCAGATCTTGTTAAAAATATTTTAGAGGAAGCTGCGAAAATAAATGAAAACTTAATTTTACCCCTTGCAAAGGCAGGTGATGACAATCCTGCGGTTTTAGAAAATGGTATAGTGAGGACACCGCCTGGATACAAAGAAGTTTATCAAAAATACATCGAGGATGGATGGACATCATTATCCTGTGATCCTAAATATGGTGGACAAGGAATGCCTAGAACTGTAAGTGCTTTTTTTGATGAAATGATATCGTCAGCTAGTTTGGCATTCAAACTTTATAGCGAATTAACACTTGGAGCTTATAACTGTATTCATCATCATGCATCTGAAGAAATTAAAAATAAATATCTTCCGAAAATGGTTGAGGGCAAATGGAGTGGTACAATGTGTTTAACTGAGCCAATCTGTGGAACAGATTTAGGTTTACTAAAAACAAAAGCAGTAGAACAACAAGATGGAACCTACAAAATTACAGGTCAAAAAATATTCATTACTTCTGGTGACCATGATTTAACTGAAAATATTATTCATTTAGTAATTGCGAGAGCAACAGACTCGCCTAAAGGAACCAAAGGGATAAGTTTATTTTTAGTTCCAAAATTTGTTGTAAAAGAAGATGGATCAACTGGTTCGAGAAATGGAATATCAACGGGATCTATAGAAACAAAAATGGGTATCAAGGGATCAGCTACGTGTGTTTTAAATTTTGATGATGCAACTGGATTTATGATTGGTCCTAAAAATAAAGGATTAAGTCAAATGTTCACAATGATGAACTTAGAGAGAATAGTTGTTGGAATTCAAGGCTTAGGTATTTCCGAAATTGCATATCAGAATTCGTTAAGCTACGCTAAAGAGAGAAAACAGGGAAAAAGTAACAATAATAAATCACAAAATGGAAATGCTGATTTAATTATTGATCATGCAGATATAAGAAGATCTTTATTAAACATGAAATCAATAATTGAGGGGGAAAGAGCATTGTGTTTTTGGTTATCACAACAAACTGAAGTGAGCTTAAATCATAGCGACCAACAAATCAAACAAGATGCTTCTGATATGGTTTCGTTAATGACACCGGTTGTAAAATCTTTATTTTCAGATTTAGGAATGGAAATTACAAGTGATGCGATGCAAATATATGGTGGATATGGTTATACGAAAGATCAAGGGATAGAACAATTATATAGAGATAACAGAATAACACCGATTTATGAAGGAACTAATTCAGTGCAAGCAGCCGATTTAGTTTTTAGAAAACTATCGAATAAAAATGGAAATATAATTAATAAATTTTTAGAGCTAATTAAATCAGAAATTAATTCAAATAATGAAAAAATTGGACCATTTATTGAAGAATTTAATAATTATTTAGATATTCTTAAAAAGTTCAGTGAATGGACAGTTGATAGGGCAAAGACTAACAAAGACGACGTGAGCGCTGCAGCAAATGACTATTTAAAGACTCTTGGGTATATTTCAATAGCTTTTGCTTGGATAAAAACTCTTGAGGTAAGTTTTAAAGATTATGAAGAAAATAAAAAATTTTATGATGACAAAATAAGCACTGCTAAATTTTATTTTGATAAAGTCCTACCTAGAGCTGAAAATCACTATAAATCTGCTATCTCAGGAAGTTCAAATATTATGAATTTTAATTTTAATTAAAAAATGGGTCATTACGACACTAATTTAGATAAAAATGATGCAAACTATGTCTCATTAACTCCACTAAGTTTTCTTGAGAGAGCAAAAGATATTTATCCGGATTACGAAGCCTTAGTTTACGAAGATAGATCCTATACATGGGATCAAATTTATAGAAGATGTATTAAATTCGCGAGTGCACTAGAGAAAATTGGTATTAAAGAAGGAGATACAGTTTCAGTGATGGCTTTTAATACGCCTGAAATTTTCGAAGCACATTATTCTGTGCCTATGGCTGGAGCAGTTTTAAATACTATAAATACTAGATTAGATGCAAAAACTGTTGCCTATATCATTGATCATAGTGAAGCGAAGGTATTGATAGTTGATAGACAGCTTCATTCAGTTCTAAGTAAAGCTTTAGAAATCTCAAAAAACAAACCTTTAATAATTGATATACACGATAAATTTGCAGATCCATCATTGCTAAAACAAATTGGTGAAAAGGAGTATGAAGATTTTTTAAATACTGGTGACGAAAATTATGTTTGGAAGAAACCTAAAGATGAGTGGCAGGCTATATCGCTTAGTTATACGTCAGGAACAACTGGTAATCCTAAAGGTGTTGTCTATCATCATAGAGGTTCATATTTAATGTCTACTGGAAGCGCTATTGCATGGAACATGCCCAATAGATTAAATTTTTTAACAGTCGTTCCAATGTTTCATTGTAATGGATGGGGATATCCATGGACAATTCCAATGTTAAACGGCAGAACAATTTGCCTAAGAGCAATTGATATTAAAAAAATATTTGAACTAATTGATAAATATAAGATTACCCATTTTGGTGGCGCACCGATTGTTTTAAATATGATTACTGGTGCCTCAGAAAGTGAACGTAAAAAGCTAAATCACAAAGTTAACGTTTTAACAGCAGGAGCACCACCTCCAAGTATAATATTTAAAAAAATGGAAGCATTGGGTTTTGATGTAATGCATGTCTATGGACTCACCGAAACCTACGGACATATACTCCAGTGTGCATGGAACGAAAGCTGGAATTCTTTTGATGAGGACAAGAAAAATGAAATAAAAGCTAGGCAAGGTGTAAGGTATCCAAATACTGAGGACGTAATGGTAATGGATCCTGAAAGCATGAAGCCTGTACCAAAAGATGCAAAAACGATTGGAGAGATCATGATTAAAGGCAATATTGTCATGAAAGGCTATTTTAGAGACAAAGATGCAACTGATAAGGCAATGTCCCATGGATGGTTTCATTCTGGAGATTTAGCAGTTGTAAATCCTGATGGATATATAAAAATAAAAGATAGATCTAAAGATATCATTATTTCTGGAGGAGAAAATATTTCTTCAATAGAAATTGAAAATACTTTATCAAAACATCCATCCGTTTCAATCGCAGCTGTTGTGGCCAAACCTGATGAAAAGTGGGGAGAAGTTCCTTGTGCCTTTATCGAAAAAGTTAAAGATAAGGAAGTAAGTGAAAAAGAATTAATAGATTTTTGCAGGGAAACCTTAGCAGGCTTTAAAATACCAAAAAAAGTTGAATTTTGTGAGCTTCCAAAAACCTCAACTGGAAAAATTCAAAAATTTGAGCTTAGAAAAAAGGCCAAGGAAATTAATTGATTTTACAAATTGACAACAAGCAAGTCTTTGCTTCTAACGCTGGCAAAGACTTAGATAAAAATAAAGAGACGGTTTTTTTATTGCATGGCAGTGGACTAACGCATATTGTATGGTCTCTAACAGAGCAGTATTTATCAAACAAAAACTACAATATATTATCTATTGATTTACCAGGTCATGGAAATTCTGATGGTCCCTGTTTAAGTACAATAGAACAAATTTCAGACTGGATAGATTTGATTAGAGATCACATAAATGTCGATAAAATATCTATTATAGGTCATTCTCAAGGGTGTTTAGAGGCAATAGAATACGGATCAAAATATAAAGACCGTGTGTCAAAATTAGTACTTCTTGCGGGTTCTTATAAAATGCCAGTGAATCAAGACCTTATAGACTTAGCAGACTCTGGTGATAAAAAAGCTGTGCATTTGATGATGAAATGGGGATACGAAGGATCAAAAAAATTTATTGGCGGGAACCCTGTTGAAAAAATTATCAATTCATCAAGAGAGGTAAAGGATATACTAGCTGTAGACCTTAAAGCCTGTAATAACTATCTAAATGGCAAGGAGGCTTCAAGTAAAATTGAGTGTCCAACGTTTCTAATATTTGGTTCTCTTGACAAAATGGTCCCAACTGAAAATGGAAAAAAATTTGCTAATTTAATAAAAAACTCAAAAATTGAGATTTTAAATGAATGCGGACATATGATTATGTTTGAAAAAGCTTTTGAAATGAGAGAAAAGGTATTTGAATTTTTGAAAAAATGAAAAACTTTCCAATCGTAAAATCAAGAAGATTAAGAAGTACTCCTTATACTGATAGGGTGGAAGCTCAAGGTGTAACTGGTTATACAGTATATAACCATATGTTGCTTCCAGTTTCATTTAAATCAATAGAGTCAGATTATGAACATCTAAAAAAATTTGTACAAGTTTGGGACGTTGCCGCAGAAAGACAAGTACAAATTACTGGAAAGGATTCAGCAAAACTAGTGCAATTAATGACGTGCCGAGATCTATCTAAATCGAAAATTGGAAAATGTTATTATGCCCCTCTAGTTGATAATCAAGGAAATTTAGTAAATGATCCAATAATAAATAAATTAGCAGATGATAAATGGTGGCTTTCAATAGCAGATTCAGATGTTATATTTTTTGCGAAGGGTCTTGCAGCTGGTTATAAATTAGATGTTGAGATTACAGAGCCTAATGTAAATATTTTAGCTATCCAAGGGCCTTTGTCTGATAACTTAATGGCGAAAGTATTTGGTGAAGAAATTAGACAATTGAAATTTTTTAATTTTAAATACTTTGTATTTAAAGGAAAAAATTATTTTGTTGCAAGATCTGGATGGTCAAAACAAAGTGGTTTCGAAATATATGTAGAAGATGACATAGCTGGGCAGGATTTATTTGATTATTTATTTGAATATGGAAAAGAATTTAATGTTAAAGCTGGATGTCCTAATTTAATAGAGAGAATAGAGTCTGCTTTATTATCCTATGGTAATGACTTTGATAATAGAGACAATCCTTTTGAGGCAAATTTTGATAAATTTGTTAATTTAGAGTCAGATGTTGACTTTCTAGGGAAGGAAAAACTAAAACTAATTAAAAAAGAGGGTATTAAAAGAAAATTAATGGGTGTTAAAATTGATCATAATCGAATTGATATGTACTGTGAAAAAATACTATTAGATGACAACAATAATGTAGTAGGCCAGGTAAGGTCTGCAGCTTATTCACCTACTTTTAAAAAAGTTATTGGAATAGCAATGATTAATAAACCTTATTGGGGTGCAAAACACCAATTTAAGATCGATATAAATGAAAAAATATTTTTAGGAACAGTTTGCGATTTACCTTTCATTTAGTATAACTAAATCACCATGAATATAGCAATTGTAGGCGCAACAGGAAATGTTGGAAGAAAAATCGTAGAAATTTTGGAAAAAAAAAATTTTTCAGTGACTAATTTATACCTTCTCGCATCTTCTAAAAGCTTAGGATCAAAAGTTAAGTTTAAGGATAAGGAAATTGAGGTAATTAATTTAGAAAACTTTGATTTTTCAAAAGCAGATATTACATTTTTTTCTGCAGGTGGAAAAATTTCAGAAAAATATATTCCTATAGCAGCAAAACATACAGTTGTTATTGATAATTCAAGCTATTTTAGAATGGATCCAGATGTTCCTTTGATTGTTCCTCAAGTCAATTCTATAGAAATAAAGAATATGAAAAAAAATATTATAGCCAATCCAAATTGTTCAACTGCACAATTAGTAATCGTTTTAAAAAATTTGAATGATACTTTTAAAATTAAAAGGTTGGTAATATCAACATATCAGTCCACATCAGGCGCAGGAAAAAAACCTATGGACGAGCTTCTTGATCAAACAAAAAAGGCTCTTGAAAATAAAGAGATAAAAAGTGAAAATTTTACTAAGCAAATAGCTTTCAATGCCATACCGCACATAGATAAATTTAGCACAGACGGGTATACGAAAGAGGAAATTAAATTGGTACAGGAATCTAATAAAATTTTAGGTTCAAATATAGATATTACAGCCACGTGTGTTAGAATTCCTGTTTTAATATCACATGCGGAGTCCGTTAATATTGAATTTGAGAATGAAGCTCCAATTGATAGAGTTAAAAAAATTTTAAGTCAATCACCTGGATGTAAAGTAATTGATGATAGAAATGATGGTGGTTATATTACTCCAATAGAAGCTGAAGGAAAAAATGAAACTTTCATTTCAAGGATTAGAAAAGACAATAGTAAAAAAAATACTATTAATATTTGGATAGTTTCAGATAACTTATTAAGAGGGGCAGCTTTAAATGCAGTTGAAATTGCACAAGCATACATTAAAAGATAATTATGAAAAACGATAATCCTACATCTCCACACATACAGATTTATAATTGGCATATATCATCACTAGTATCAATCTCACATAGAATTACAGGTGTACTAAATTATATATTGTTAATATTAATTTGTTTCTGGGTAATTAGTTTAATGCTTGGTCCTGAAAGCTATCAATACTTTAAAATTTTTTCAGACTCAATTGTAGGTAAGTTTTTCATCATTGGATTTATCTGGTCTTATATATTTCAAATTCTAAGTGAAATCAGACACTGGTTCTGGGACATGGGTTACGGCTTTGAGTTACGCACCACAAAAATAACAGGCGTACTTATAATATCTGGTTCTTTTATTTTAACAATAGCCTTATATCTATTAAGTGGAGTTTTGATCTGATGCTACTAGCTACAAAAAAATGGCTATTTCAAAAAATTAGTTCTGTGATAATGGTTCCTTTTATGATTTGGTTCCTAGTAAATATTGTTACAATATTTAACGGGAGTTATGATGAAGTAATTAATTTCTTTACCTCACAGCCATCTAAAATATTATTTTCCATATTTATAGTTAGCATGTTTTTTTATTCGGCACTTAGCATAAGTGAGATTTTTGAGGACTACATAAAGCAAGAAAATACTAAAAAATATGCAAATTTAGGTGTTTTTTTGTCATCTTTAATTATTCCACTAATTACAATAATTACTATTATATATTTATAAATTATGAAATCTTACAAAATTATTGACCATGAATATGACGTAGTTGTATTAGGTGCTGGCGGATCAGGCCTGAGAGCTGCTGTTGGATTAAGTGAAGCTGGACTTAAGACAGCTTGTATATCAAAAGTTTTTCCAACAAGGAGCCACACATCCGCTGCTCAAGGTGGAATTTCTGCAGCCCTAGGTAACATGGGTGAAGATGATTGGCGTTGGCATATGTATGATACAGTTAAAGGAGCAGATTGGCTAGGTGATCAGGATTGTATAGAGTACTTGTGTAAAGAAGCTCCAAGAGCTGTTTTGGAATTAGAAAAATATGGTGTTCCTTTTAGTAGAACAGATGATGGTAAAATTTATCAGAGACCCTTTGGTGGAATGACGAAGAATTATGGTAACGAACCAGTTCAAAGAACGTGTGCAGCGGCAGATAGAACTGGCCATGCGATACTACACACCTTATATGGTCAAGCTTTAAAACATAACACTGAGTTTTTTATTGAATATTTTGCTTTAGATCTTTTAATGAAAGATGGTGCTTGCAAAGGTTTAGTTGCTTGGAATTTAAATGATGGCACAATCCACAGATTTAGATCACATATTACAATAATAGCTACAGGTGGTTATGGAAAAGTGTATTATTCAGCAACGTCTGCACATACTTGTACCGGCGATGGAAATGCAATGGTTTTAAGAGCAGGCTTACCATTACAAGATATGGAGTTTGTGCAGTTTCATCCAACAGGCATTTATGGTCATGGTACTTTAATCTCAGAGGGTGTCAGAGGTGAAGGAGGTTATCTATTAAATTCCAAAGGTGAAAGATTTATGGAGAGATATGCTCCTAAAGCAAAAGATTTAGCTTCAAGGGATGTTGTTAGTAGATCTATTGCTGTTGAGATAAACGAAGGAAGAGGAGTTGGTAAGGATAAAGACCATGTTCATTTACATTTAGATCACCTAGACAAAGAAGTAATAGAAGAAAGATTACCAGGAATATCAGAGTCTTCCAGGCTATTTGCAAATGTTGATGTTACTAAAGAACCAATACCAGTAGTGCCAACTGTTCATTATAATATGGGAGGGATACCTACTAATTATAAGGCAGAAGTTCTTACGCTGAATGGTTCTGAAAAAACAGTGCCGGGATTAATGGCTATCGGTGAAGCCGCATGTGTATCTGTTCATGGAGCAAATAGATTGGGATCTAATTCATTAATAGACTTAGTTGTTTTTGGAAGAGCAGCTGCAAAAAGAGCATCTGAATTAGTAAAACCCGGTCAACCACATGAGGAAATTTCAGAATCTGAGACTGATAAATGTCTAGCAAGATTTGATAAACTTAGAAACTCTAGTGGTTCTAACAACACAGCAGATTTAAGATTGTCTATGCAAAAAACAATGCAGTCAAAATGTGCAGTTTTTAGAACTGAAAAAACTTTAAAAGAAGGCGTTGAACAAATAAGAAAACCTTTTGAAGGAATGGATGATCTATCAGTTAAAGATAAGTCTCTAATTTTTAATACAGATTTAGTTGAAACGTTGGAATTTGATAATTTAATTAGGCAGGCTATTACAACAATGGATTCCGCTTACCATAGAAAAGAAAGTAGAGGAGCTCACGCTAGAGAAGATTATCCAAAAAGAAATGACGAAAAATATATGCAACACACATTATCATGGTGTGAGGGCAAAAAGACAAAAATAGATTATAGACCAGTCCACAGGTCAACTCTCACTAACGATGTCCAATACTTTCCACCACAAGAAAGAATCTACTGATGGTACAAATAAGTTTACCCAAGAATTCAAAGATTCAAAAAGGTAAATATTATAAGGATAAAACTGGCTCTAAAAATTTAAGAAAAGTTAATGTTTATAGATGGGATCCATCTACTGGTGAAAATCCTAGAATTGACACATATGAAGTCGATATGAATAATTGTCCATCCAAAGTTCTGGATGTTTTAAATAAAATTAAAAATGAAATTGATCCCTCTATTGCTTATAGAAGATCTTGTGCACATGGTGTTTGTGGTTCCTGTGCAATGAACATGGATGGAAAAAATGGTTTGGCATGCACCAAACCTCATTCAGAGATTAAAGGAGATATAAATATTTACCCTTTACCACATCTCAAAGTATTAAAAGATTTAATAGGAGATCTAAGCACTTTGTATAGACAATATGAGTCTATTGAACCATGGTTAAAAAATTCAAACAATCCTACTAAAACTGAAAACTTACAGTCTAAAGAAGATAGAGCTAAGCTAGATGGTCTTTACGAATGCATTATGTGTGCATGTTGTTCCACATCTTGCCCGAGTTATTGGTGGAATGGTGATAAATATCTTGGCCCAGCTGTTTTACTTCAAGCTTACAGATGGATAATCGACTCAAGAGATGAGGAGAGAAAAGAGAGATTAAAAAAAGTAGCCGACGAGCTAAAATTATATAGGTGTCATACAATCATGAACTGTACAAATGCTTGTCCAAAAGGTCTTAATCCTGCAAAAGCTATAGCATCTATAAAAAAAATGCTTGCAACAAGCTAATTAGTTAATTAAATAATTTTGCCAATGAATTTAATACAACATTATGTAAATGGTAAAATTTTTCCCGGTTCCTCTAAAAGAAGTGGAAAAGTTTTTAATCCTGCAACAGGATCTCAAGAAAGCGAAGTATCACTTGGAACAAAAAATGATCTAGACCAAGCTGTTGATTTAGCATCAAAAGCTTTTGAAGCATGGTCTGTTAAACCACCAATACAAAGAGCAAGGGTCATGTTTAAATATAAAGAATTAATAGAAAAAAATTCTGATGAGTTAACAAAATTAATTGTGTCCGAACACGGTAAAGTTTATGAGGATGCAAAAGGTTCACTAACAAGAGGCTTAGAAGTAGTCGAGTTTGCTTGTGGTATACCTCAAATGTTAAAAGGGGAGTTCACAGAAAATGTAGGTACTGAAATTGACAGCTGGTCAATTAGACAACCACTTGGAGTCTGTGCTGGTATAACCCCATTTAATTTTCCTGCGATGGTGCCCATGTGGATGTTCCCAATGGCTATTGCTTGTGGAAATACATTTATTTTAAAACCTTCAGAGAAAGATCCTTCATGCTCACTAAAATTAGCAGAGTTATTTTCAGAAGCTGGTTTACCTGATGGAGTTCTTAATGTTGTTAACGGGGATAAAGAAGTAGTTGATGCAATTTTGACTAATAAAAAAGTTCAAGCTGTAAGTTTTGTTGGCTCTACTCCAATAGCAAAATATATTTATGAAAATGCTGCAAAAAATGAAAAAAGAGTTCAAGCTTTAGGAGGTGCAAAAAATCATTGTGTTGTTATGCCTGACTGCGACCTGGATCAAGCAGTTAATGGATTAATGGGAGCAGCATACGGCTCTGCTGGAGAAAGATGTATGGCCCAATCCGTAGCAGTAGCTGTTGGGAAAATTGGTGACGAATTAGTAGGAAAACTTTCAAAAAAAGTTGAGGCTCTTAAAGTTGGTCCTGGAATGGATAAAAGCTCAGAGATGGGCCCTTTAGTTACTAAAGAACATCTTGAAAAAGTAAGAGGATACGTAGACTCAGGAGTGAAAGAAGGTGCCAAGCTAGTTATAGATGGAAGAAATATAAATTTACAAGGTTATGAAAAAGGTTTTTTTATTGGCGGATGTTTATTTGATCACGTGAATAGAGACATGAGAATTTATAAAGAAGAGATCTTTGGTCCAGTTTTATCAGTTGTTAGGGCTAAAGATTTTAATGAAGCAATCGATTTAATTAATAAACACGAATTTGGTAATGGAACAAGTATTTACACACGCGATGGTGATGTTGGAAGAACATTTGCAAGTAAAATTAAAGTTGGTATGGTTGGCATCAATATACCCATACCAGTGCCAGTAGCGTTTCATAGTTTTGGTGGGTGGAAAAGATCACTATTTGGAGATCAACATATGCACGGTCCAGAGGGTGTAAGATTTTACACAAAATTAAAGACAATTACATCTAGGTGGCCGTCAGGTGTTAGATCAAACCCAGAGTTTGTAATGCCAACGATGAAATAAAAAAAATACTATGACTAAAATATCTTTAATCGGAGCAGGACAAATAGGTGGAACACTTGCGCATCTGATTGGCATAAAAGAGTTAGTTAATGAGCTTGTTTTATTCGATGTAGCAAGTGGAATTGCTAAAGGCAAAGGTTTAGATATTGCTCAATCTTCATCTGTAGATGGATTTAATGTAAAATTTTCAGGTACAGACAATTACGAAGATATTAAGAACTCTGATGTCATAATTATTACAGCTGGCGTCCCTAGAAAACCAGGTATGAGCAGAGATGATTTACTTGGTATTAATTTAAAAATAATTAAACAAGTTGCTGAAGGAATAAAAAAAAATTCACCAAATGCTTTTGTAATATGTATAACAAATCCACTAGATGTGATGGTGATGGCTTTACAAAAGTTTTCTGGATTACCAGCTGATAAAGTTGTTGGAATGGCAGGAATATTAGACAGCTCAAGATATAAATTATTTTTATCATTGGAGTTAAATGTTCCAGTAAAAGATATTGACGCAATGGTAATGGGTGGTCATGGAGATACTATGGTACCATTACCTAGATTAACAAAAATATCAGGCAGACCTCTTTTAGATTTAGTTAAAGAAGGTAAAATTACATCTGAAAAACTTGAAAGTATAAACCAAAGAACTAGAGATGGCGGAGCAGAAATAGTTAAGTATCTGGAAAAAGGATCAGCATTTTATGCTCCTGCGGCCTCAGGAGTTCAGATGGCCGAAGCTTATTTGCAAGATAAAAAGCTGACTTTGCCATGTGCTGTCAAATTAGATGGTCAATATGGATTTAAAGACGTCTATGCAGGAGTTCCAGTAATAATTGGAAGCAAAGGTGTTGAAAAAATTTTGGAAATTGAATTAAATGATCAAGAAAAAAAGGAATTTATTCACTCTGTAGACACAGTTAAGAAATTATGGGGCGCAGCCACTAAAATCGATCCTGAATTAAAATAATGAATATCCACGAACATCAAGCAAAACAAATTTTAAAAAAGTATGGTGCAAATGTTCCTAAAGGCGATTTTGCTTTCACAGTAGATGAGTTAATTGAAAAAGCAAAAAAGATTAAAACTGAAAAATATGTTTTAAAAGCACAGATACATGCCGGAGGCAGAGGTAAAGCTGGGGGTGTTAAAATACTTAATAGTATTGAAGAATTAACAAGTGCTGCAAAAGAGATGTTGGGAAAGACTCTTATTACTCATCAAACTGGCCCTAATGGCAAAGAGGTGAAAAGACTTTATATTGAAGAATCATCAAAGATTAAAAAAGAATTTTATTTATCATGCCTTATTGATAGAGCAAGCTCAAAAATCGCATTTATTTCAAGTGATCAAGGAGGTATGGACATCGAAGAAGTAGCACAAAAAAACCCTGAAAAAATTGTTACCACTAAAGTAGATTATTACGAAGATATAGATGAGGAAATTTGTAAAAAAATAATTAAAATTTTTAATTTAAAGGACAAAGCAGAGATACAAGGAGTAAATTTAATTAAATCAATTTATAAAATGTTCATAACTACAGATGCAAACTTGGTAGAAATTAATCCATTAATATTAACTCAAGATGACAATTTAATTTGCTTAGATGCAAAAATGAATTTTGATGACAATTCTAACTTTAGACAGCCAGAAATTCAAAGTTTGAGAGACTTAAATGAGGAAGACCCATCAGAAATTGAAGCAAGCAAACATGATCTAGCATATATAAAGTTAGATGGATCGATTGGTTGTATGGTCAATGGAGCAGGCTTAGCAATGGCTACAATGGATATAATTAAATTATTTGGACAAGAGCCAGCAAATTTCTTAGATGTTGGCGGCGGAGCTTCAAAAGAAAAAGTTTCAGCAGCATTTAAAATTATACTCTCAGATCCAAACGTTAAAGGAATATTAATAAATATTTTTGGAGGAATTATGAGATGTGATATTCTTGCACAAGGAGTTGTTGAAGCTGCAAAAGAAATAAAGATTAACGTACCACTTGTAGTCAGATTAGCTGGAACAAATTATCAAGAAGGTAAATTAATTTTAGATAACTCTGGGTTAAAAATAATTTCAGCTTCGGACTTGTCAGATGCTGCAAGCAAAATTGTAAAAGCAATAAAATAATGTCTATTTTAGTCAACAAAGAAACTAAAGTAATTTGCCAAGGATTTACAGGATCGCATGGCACATTTCACTCTGAGCAAGCCTTAAAATATGGAACTAATCTTGTTGGCGGCGTAACTCCTAAAAAAGGAGGTCAAGAACATTTGGGAAGACCTGTTTTTAATACCGTTAAAGAAGCTAAGGATAAAACTGGTGCAAATGCTTCAATGATTTATGTGCCAGCAAAATTTGCTGCTGCTGCAATAATTGAAGCATTGGATGCTTCTATGGAATTGATTGTTTGTATCACTGAAGGGATACCAATATTAGATATGTTAAAAGTTAAACAGAAATTATCAAAATCTAGATCAAGATTAATTGGACCTAACTGTCCAGGTATTATTACACCTGATGAATGCAAAATTGGAATAATGCCAGGAAATATTCATAAAAAAGGAACAGTTGGAATAGTTTCTAGATCAGGCACATTAACTTACGAAGCAGTTGCTCAAACCACAGATAATGGACTTGGTCAATCGACTTGCATCGGTATTGGAGGTGACCCAATAAATGGAACAAATTTTATTGATTGTCTAGATCTTTTTTTAAAAGACGACAAAACAAAGTCTATACTAATGATCGGAGAAATTGGCGGATCTGCAGAGGAAGAGGCTGCTGAATTTATTAAAAATCATTCTATCAAAAAGCCTATGGTTGGATTTATTGCAGGAGTCACAGCACCGCCCGGCAGAAGAATGGGGCACGCTGGAGCAATAATTTCTGGAGGCAAAGGAAGTGCAAAAGACAAAATAAAAACTATGGAAAAAGCAGGTATTACTATAGCTAATTCTCCTGCTGAGTTAGGTAAAACACTTTTAGATAAATTGTCCCTTTAAATAAAAGAACTTTGTATTATAACTAATAACTATAAATGAGTTCCTCAAACAACCTAGAAACTAAAAATGCAACTTTTTTAAATAAATCTAATAGCGGATTTATTGAAGAAATGTATGTAAAATTTATAGAAGGAGATCCAAATTTACCTGAAAGTTGGAGAAGCTATTTTGAAAGTCTAAATGAGGATTTAGAGATTATCTCTAAAGAAATTCAAGGACCACATTGGAGTCCTAAGAAAATAAAAATTAACCGAAATAATTTAAATCACAAAAATAATTTTTCTGCAGAAAATATAAATGCAGACCAAAAAGTTTCAGATTCTATAAGAGCCATAACGTTAATAAGGGCTTACAGAACAAGAGGCCATTTAATTGCAAATTTAGACCCCTTAGGTTTAATGAAAAGGGAATATCTACATGACTTACATCCCAAAGATCATGGCTTTACTTCAGATGATCTCAACAGAAAAATTTTTTTAGATGATTATATGGATATAGGGTATGCAACAATTAAAGAAATAACAAATAATTTAAAAAAAATTTATTGTTCAACGATTGGTGCTGAGTTCATGCATATTACAGATCCAGCTGAAAAAGTTTGGTTTAGAGAAAGGATGGAAAAAAAAGAAAACCAATTAAATTTTACAAGAAATGGAAAAATAGCAATTTTGAATAAAATAATTCAAGCAGAAGGATTTGAAAAATTTTTAGCAAAAAAATATATTGGAACTAAAAGATTTGGGCTAGACGGTGGTGAATCCCTAATTCCATCTTTAGAACAAATAATTAAAAGAGGTGGTCAATTAGGTGCAAAAGAAATTAAAATTGGAATGCCTCATAGAGGAAGATTAAATGTTTTGGCAAATGTTTTACAAAAATCATATAAAAGAATTTTTAATGAATTTGCTGGGGAGTTTTCAGCTACACATGATGATTCTACAGGCGATGTGAAGTATCATCTTGGAGCATCTTCAGATAGAGAATTTGATGGTAATTCTGTTCACGTAAGTTTGACAGACAATCCATCACATTTAGAGGCAGTCAATCCTATAGTGCTTGGACAAACTAGAGCAAAGCAATTTTTTCATAAGGATGAAGAAAGAAAAAAAGTAATTCCAGTTTTAATTCATGGAGACGCTGCGTTTGCTGGACAAGGTGTGGTAGCAGAATGCTTTGCGATGTCAGGTCTTAAGGGACATAATACTGGTGGAACTATTCACATAATAGTAAATAACCAAATCGGATTCACAACGAGTCCTAGATTTGCAAGATCGAGCCCATATCCGTCTGATTTAGGTAAAGTTGTAGAGTCTCCAATTTTACATTGTAATGGAGACGATCCAGAGTCAGTTGTTCATTGTGCAAAAATCGCAATAGAATTTAGACAAAAATTTAATAAAGATGTTGTAATAGATATGATTTGTTATAGAAGATTTGGTCATAATGAGGGAGATGAGCCTTCATTCACTCAACCACTAATGTATAAAAAAATTAGGGCACATCCAACTACACTAAATATTTATGGTAAAAAACTTGTTGAGGAAGGTACTTTATCTCAAGATGAATTTAATAAAATGGATTCAGATTTTAAGCAACTTTTGGATAATCAACTTAAAACTTCAAAGGATTATAAACCAAAATTAAATTGGTTTGAGGGAACATGGTCACGATATCAGCCTGCTAAAGGTAAAGATAAAAAAGGAATTACAGGAGTGAATACCGAAAAAATTAAAAAAATATCAGAAAAAATAAACTCAATACCTTCGAAAATATTTCCCCATAAAACTATAGAGAGAGTTATTTCTCAAAGAGCAAAAATGGTGATAGAGGGTAAAAATATTGATTGGTCAACCGCAGAAAGCTTAGCTTTTGGTACTTTACTTGAGGAAGGTTTCCCCGTCAGACTAGTTGGACAGGATTCAGGCAGAGGTACATTTAGTCAAAGACATTCAGTAATTAGAAATCAAAATGATAATTCAAGATACGTACCATTAAATAACATTTCAAATAATCAAAAAAAGTACGAAATAGTTGATAGCCTTTTGTCTGAATTGGCAGTTCTAGGTTTTGAATATGGCTATAGTTTAGTTGAACCGGAAACGTTAACTATATGGGAGGCACAATTTGGAGATTTTGCAAATGGAGCACAAGTAGTTATAGATCAGTTTATAGCATCAGGAGAAAGAAAATGGTCAAGAGCTTCAGGGCTTGTGATGCTTTTACCTCATGGATATGAAGGACAAGGGCCAGAGCATTCATCAGCAAGATTAGAACGTTTTTTACAATTATGTGCTCAAGAAAACATTCAAGTTATTAATTGTACCACACCGGCTAATTATTTTCATGCTTTAAGAAGACAAATTCATAGGGAATTTAGAAAACCATTAATTATCATGACACCTAAATCTTTACTAAGACATAAATACTGTGTATCAAATTTAGATGATTTCAATAAATCTAATTCTTTTCATAGAGTTCTAGAAGACCATGCTTTAATTAAAAATTCCAAATTTATAAAAATTAAGAAAGCTAATAAAGTTAGAAAGGTTATAATTTGTTCTGGTAAAATTTATTTTGATTTAATTGAAGCTAGAGAAAAAAATAAGGTGGATGATGTAATTTTTGTAAGGATTGAAGAACTATACCCATTCCCTGTAAAATCTTTAATTAAATCTATTAAACCATATATCTCAAATTCTCAGTTTTTTTGGTGTCAGGAAGAGCCAAAAAATATGGGTGCGTGGTCGTCTGTAAGAGATTATATTCAATGGACTTTAGATAATTTAGGAGTTAAAAAGAAATTAGATTATATTGGTAGAAAAGCCGCAGCATCGCCTGCTACTGGATATGCTAATAGACATGCTAAACAACAAAAAGAAATTTTAGATAACGTATTAAAATAGATGTCAGAAAAAATAGTTGTTCCCATACTTGGAGAGAGTATAACAGAGGCCACAGTTTCGAAATGGCTTAAAAGCAAAGGTGACAATGTTGAAGTAGACGAACCAATTGTTGAGTTGGAAACTGACAAAGTAAATTTGGAGGTACCCTCACCATCTGGAGGTGTTTTAGGAGAAATTAATTTTGAAGCAGGAGCTACAGTCGAAGTTGGAGCAACATTGGGATCAATTATGGGAAGTCAATCGACGTCTAAAAGTGATAAAATAGAAAAAATACAAGCAACATCCGAAACACAAGCAGATAACTCAAATAACATAATTAAGTTAGATGAAGAAAGAGACACCAAACTTTTTGATAATACTAATGAAGAAGAAAATTTAAAAAATCAACCTAAAAAAACGATAAATGAACAATCTGTAGAGGAAGTACTTGTTTTAACTGAAGAGGTAAAAAATGATGAAAAAGTTAAATTAGGAAAAGAAAAAGTTATGTCACCTGCTGTTAGAAAAATAGTGAATGAGAATAATTTAAATATAGAAGAAATTAAAGGATCAGGAAAAGATGGGATGGTTCTTAAAGGAGATTTATTAAACTTGATGGGCATTAAACCTGCTCCTTCAGAGAGGAAAATTAAATTTGGTGAAGAAGAAAAGATTAAAATGTCTAGGTTAAGAATGACAATTGCGAAAAGATTAAAACAATCACAAGAAAACGCAGCAATGCTAACGACTTTTAACGAAGTAGATATGACAAATATTATGACTATGAGAAAAGATAATCAGGAAGATTTTCAAGAAAAATTTAAAATAAAATTAGGTATGATGTCATTTTTTGTTAAGGCTTGTGTTGTGGGTCTTAAGTTATATCCAGCAATCAATGCAGAAGTAGAGGGCGAGAACATAATTTATAAAAATTATTACAATATTAGCTTTGCAGTCGGAACAGAGAAAGGATTGGTAGTCCCAGTTCTAAAGAATGCTGATGAAATGTCGTTTGCAGATATAGAGATGAATATAAAAACTCTATCTGACAAGGCTAGAGATGGAAAAATTACAATCGAAGATTTACAAGGCGGTACATTCACACTTAGTAATGGTGGAGTTTATGGTTCTATGTTATCTACTCCAATTTTAAATTTACCACAATCGGGCGTTTTGGGTATGCATAATATTGTTAGCAGACCATATGTCATTAATAACGAAATTAAAATTAGACCAATTATGTATCTAGCATTATCTTATGATCATCGTATAATTGATGGTAAAGAAGCTGTTTCATTTTTAAAAACTGTGAAAGAAAATTTAGAAGATCCAAGAAGATTATTTTTAAATTTATAAAACTATGTCTGAAAAATTTGATGCAATTGTTATAGGAGGTGGACCAGGAGGATATGTTTGCGCAATAAGACTTGCACAACTTGGAAAAAAAACTGCATGTGTAGAATACAGAGGCACTTTAGGTGGTACTTGTTTGAATATTGGGTGCATTCCCTCAAAAAATTTATTAAATCTCTCTGAAAATTTTCAAAAAGCAAAAAATTTTTCAAAAGTAGGTATTGAGATAAGCGATATTAAATTAAATCTCGATAAAATGATGAAAAATAAAGATAAGGCAGTAACTGTATTAACTAAAGGTGTAGAATTTTTGTTTAAAAAAAATAAAGTTTCTTATTTTAAGGGTTTTGGAAGCTTCGTTTCAGAAAAAAAAATAAAAATAAAAGGTTCTGATGGAAAGGAGATCGAAATAGATGGGGAAAATATAATTATAGCTACAGGCTCTGAGCCCTCTAAAATGCCAAATATTAACTTTGATGAAGAAAAAATTGTGTCTTCAACTGGTGCTCTTTCCTTAAAAAAAGTTCCAAAAAAAATGATTGTGATAGGCGGTGGATATATTGGATTAGAAATGGGCTCTGTTTGGTCAAGATTAGGGTCTGACGTTCATGTAATAGAATTTTTAGATCATATAACGCCTGGAATGGATAAAGAAATTTCAAGTGAATTTATGAAAATTTTAAAAAAACAAAATATAAAATTCCATATGAACACAAAAGTAGAAAAAATCACAA
>CACLEU010000014.1 GCA_902606075.1 uncultured Pelagibacteraceae bacterium | reverse complement strand
GGTGGTTTTATATGTTCGTTAATAGATGCAGGGGCTGGAACAGCAGTACACAGAACGACAGGACAAAAATCATGTGTTACAGTTTCGCTTGATGTTAAATTTATAGCTCCTACAAGATTAAATGACGAAATTATTGGAAAAGTGCAAATATTAAAAAAAACTAAGAATATGGTTTTTGTTAATTGTATTTTAAAAAAAAAAGATCAATTAGTTGCAGCTGCCTCTGGTGTTTGGAAAGTGATTAAAAAAATATGATTGGTATATTGGGTGGAATGGGCACGCAAGCAGGTTTAGATTTTTGTAACAAAATAGCAGTTATAAATAGAGGTAAACAAGATCAGGAATATCCAAAATTTATATTATATAATAAATCGGATACTCCAAAAAGACCTGAAAATTTAAAAAAGTATTTTAAAGAGCTTATTAAGGGATGTAAGCTTCTCCAAAAAAATAAATGTAAATTTATTGTTATGCCGTGTAATACTGCACACTATTGGTTTAGCGATTTGCAGAGAAAAATTAAAATTCCAATTATAAGCATGCCCAAAGAAGTTTATTTATATACAAAAAAGAATTGTAAAAAAAATTGTAAAATTGGTTTATTGGCTACAGAAGCGACTATTAGTACTAAAATATATCATAATTATTTAACTAGAAAATTTGAACTAGTTACCCCAACAAAAAATTTACAAAAAACAAGTGTTAATAAAGCAATTCAATTGGTAAAATCTGGAAAAGCTAAAGAAGCTGAAAGAATTATTGGACCTGCTGTAAGGTATCTTTTGAAAATAAAATGTAAAAAAATTATTCTTGGATGCACAGAAATACCCATAGCAATATTTGCATATAAATCATTTAAAAAAGCTAAGGAGTCTAAAATATTTATTGACCCAAATTTATTATTAGCAAATGTTTGTATGAAAAAATACAAAGGTATTGTGAGATAAATTTATGATTATAATTAAATTAAAATGAGAACTCTTTTAATAACGATTCGGTCATGTTTTAGACCATATTTGTTCTTTTGGGATAACAACATATAGTATAATAAATTTTAAACACACAAAGAATAGATATGGCAAAAAATAAAATCACAGCGGTCTTGGGTCCAACAAATACAGGTAAGACTTTTCTCGCCATAGAAACAATGCTTTCTTTTGACTCTGGTATGATGGGTTTTCCTCTGAGATTATTGGCTAGAGAAGTATATGACAAAGTTATTAAAAAAGTTGATCCAAATAAAGTTGCTCTTATTACCGGGGAAGAAAAAATAATACCAGCTAACGCTAAATATTATTTTTGTACTGTAGAGTCTATGCCGGTTGATAAAAATTTAGATTTTGTAGGTATAGATGAAATTCAAATGTGTAGTGACCATGAAAGAGGTCATATATTTACAGAAAGATTGCTTAATTTGAGAGGAGAGAAATTAACAATGTTTATGGGCTCAAATTCGATGAAAAATATTATTGAAAAGTTGGAGGAAGATATTGAGTATATTGACAGAAAAAGACTTTCAAAATTAACTTATTCTGGTCATAAAAAAATATCTAGGATAGGGCGAAAAAGTGCAATCATTGCCTTTTCAGCTGAAGAAGTCTATGCAATAGCTGAGTTAATAAGAAGACAAAAAGGTGGCGCCGCTATAGTTATGGGATCACTTAGTCCAAAAACTAGAAACTCTCAAGTTAATTTATATCAATCTGGTGATGTTGATTTCTTAGTTGCCACAGATGCAATAGGTATGGGCATAAATATGGACTTGGACAACATTTATTTTTCTAACTTAAAAAAATTTGATGGGAAAAAATTGAGAAGGTTAAAACTTTCTGAAATATCTCAAATTGCCGGAAGAGCTGGAAGATATTTGAATGATGGGTCTTTTGGAATAACTGGAGACTGTGGTGAAATAAGTGCTGAAGAAATAGAATTATTAGAGAACCACAAAATAGATGAAATTCATACAATTTTTTGGAGAAATCCTAAATTAAATTTTGAAAATGGAAGCATACTAATTAAATCATTAGAGGAAAAACCTAACAAAAGTTGGTTAAGAAAAATTTCAGAATGTGAAGATGAAAAGGTGTTAAAATATATTCTAAAAGATACTGAAAAACTTCAAATATATAATAATAAAAATGAACTTAAGTTATTGTGGGAATGCTGTCAGATTCCTGATTTCGTAAAAAAAACCTACGGAAATCACCTTGAAGTTGTTGGTAAAGTTTTTAATTTTTTAAGAGAAGCTCCCGGAAAAATAACTAATAAATATATGAAGCAACAACTGTCTATTTTAGATAAGCTAGATGGTAACGTAGACTCTATTTCAAATAGAATAGCAAATGTTAGGACTTGGTCTTACGTGGCTAATAAAATTGGCTGGGTAGAAAATCAGGATTATTGGGTTGAAAGAACTAAATCTTTAGAGGACAGATTATCAGATCGACTACATGACGAACTGACTAAAAGTTTTATTGACAAACGCGCAAGTGTATTAGCCAAGGGTTTGAAACAAGATATTATTTTTGAAACTAAAATTATAAATGACGAAAAAGTAATGCTCAATAATCAATTTATTGGTAACCTAAAGGGACTTAAGCTTGAATTGGATTTTAAAATTGGAGACTTAGACTCTGATATTAAATCTTTAAAAAAGGCATCCAGACAGAATGTGGGGCCTGAAATAGTAAAGAGAATAAACCAAATCATAGAAACAAAAAATATAGAACTAAAAAATGATCTTAAAATATATTGGAATAATTTCGCAATAGCATATCTAGCAAAAGGAAATGATTATTTGAGACCTGAAATTAATATAATAGTAGATGACGTTATAGAAACGAATGAAAAAAATAAATTACAAAGTTTTTTGAAAAAGTGGTTAAGCGAAAAAATTAATAATGAATTGGGAAGCCTTTTAAAATTGAAAGATATTAAATCATCTAATCCCTCTACGAGAGCTTTGGCTTATATGCTTTACGAAAATAACGGTGTGTTGAAAAGAGAAAATATCAAAAAACTATTAAAGGATATAGACCAATATCAAAGAAAAATACTTCGAGATAAAGGAGTAAAATTTGGAAGGTATCATATTTTTTTATACAAACTCTTTAAACCAAATATAGTTTCATTGAGATTAATTTTATGGAAAAATTATAATGAAAAAAATTATAATTTAGAACCTCCTACTTTTGGTTTAAATTTTGTGAGTAACAACAAGTCTATCGAAAAAAATTTTATGCTTATGTGTGGATTTGAAAAATTTGATGAGTACTTTGTTAGAATAGATATATTAGAAAGATTATTTTTAGAAATAATAGGAACAGATAGCCAAAAAAACAATAAAATAGAACTTGTTCCGAAAATGTTAAATCTATTAGGTTGTAGTAGAGAAAATTTCCTGAATTTAATAAAGAAAATGGATTACAATGTGTCACTTGAAAATGACAAATATTTTTTTAAATATAGACCTGTTAAAAAAATAAATAAAAAAAATAGAGATAAATTTCAAAGTGATAATCCATTTGCTGCTTTGAAAGAGCTAAATATAAAATGATATTGAAACTTTTTAGTAAAACTGACAAGCCTGATGACAAAAATGAATTAATTAATATAGCGTGCTTAATGATACATGCGGCTAGAATAGATGAAAATTACACCGAAGTGGAAAAAAAAATTATCAGAAATACACTTACAAAGTTGAATGCAAATAATGAAGAAATAGAGCTATTGTTGAAAGAAGCTGAAAAAAAAGAAGCTGACTCAAATCATATACACGAGTTTACAAAAACTATTAAAAATATGAATGCTGAAAGCAAAAAAGAAATAGTTAAAAACGTATGGACAATTATTTTATCTGATAACAGTTCAGATATCTATGAAGAAAATCTGATGAGACGTCTAGCTGGATTGCTTTATATTGATGATAAAACTATGGGTGAAATAAAAATTGGTATTCTTAAAAAAATAAAAACATGACCTATATAGTAAATGATAAGTGTATAAAATGTAAATTGATGGACTGTGTTGAAGTTTGCCCAGTTGACTGTTTTTATGAGGGAAAAAATATGCTTGTAATTAAACCTGATGAGTGTATAGATTGTGGCGTTTGTGAACCTGAGTGTCCAGTAGATGCAATAAAGCCAGAAACAGAAAAAGGATCAGAAAAATGGTTAGAGATCAACAGAAAATATTCAGAAATTTGGCCAAATATTTCACAAAAAAAAGAGCCTCCAAAAGATAACGAAAAATATAAAAATGAAGAAAATAAATTTGAAAAGTATTTTAAAGAAAACCTTTAAAAAGAAAAAAATTAAAGAAAAAAATATATTGAAAAAAGTTAGGGTTAAACCCAATAAAACAGTCGTAAGAAAAGTCGGAAGACCCAAAATAGTAAAAAAAGAAAAGCTAATAAAAACTGGAAAAAGTAATGACAAGAAAAAAATTAACAAAAATGAAAATTTAAAACTTACCAAATCTTTAGATCAAAAACCTGAAATAGTAAAAATTAAAAAACAAGGTACAGAAAAAAGAGAATATAAAGTTAAAGACTATGTCGTCTATCCAAAACATGGAGTTGGTCAGATACTTTCTGTTAGTGCAAAGAAAATTGGTGGAATTGATGTTCAATGCTATGATATTAAATTTGAAAAAGATAAAGCTGTAGGATTGTTACCTATAAATAAACAGTCACATCTAAGACATTTGTCTACAATAAATCAGGTTAATAAATCAATTTCTATTTTAAAGGGTAAACCAAAGATAAAAAGATCAATGTGGAGTAGGAGAGCACAAGAATATGAGCAAAAAATAACCTCAGGTAAAATTTATGATCTTGCAGAGGTAGTTAGAGATTTAAATAAGGGGGATGATATTATGATAGATCAATCATATAGTGAAAGGCAATTATTTGAAAAAGCTTATGAAAGAATTATTTCAGAGTTTCAAATAGTTCTAAATCTTTCATTAGAAAACACTCAAAAAAAACTTGATAAAGCTTTAAAGAGAAATCTTGAAAAAAATGATCAGTTAAATCAGAAAGTTCAAAAAATTGACACGCCTAAAGAGACTTCTCAGGAAATTGCTGAAGAAGTTGGCGCAAGTATTAATGCTGAAAGTGATTAGAATAAAAAAAAACGCTTCTCACACATACGTTATGAGAAGCGTTTTTAAAAAAGAAATACTATCTTCTTTTTCTTCTTTTCTTAGCTTTTTTCTTAGCTTTTTTCTTAGCTTTTTTTCTTCTTTTAGCCATCTTTAGCTCCCTGTTTGTACGAATCATTTTGATTCGTTGTTTACGTAATTTTTAAATTTTTTCTTATGTTATGTCAATTATATAATTTTTTAGAAATTAAGTTGTAAAATTTAAATTTAAAATTCTAAAATTAAATTTTAATTAATGTAAAAAACATTAATGTTTATGCGCTTTATATAACATTATTTAATAATTATTTTTATAAAGTTCTTCAAAATTATTTTTATAAATATTAATTATTTTATATCTTTTTAACTTTAAAGTCGGAGTCATCAACCCATTTTCAATAGAAAATTTTTCTTTTATAACAAAAAATTTTTTTATTTTTTCTATTTTAGTTAGATTTTTATTAATTTTTTCAATTTCGTCTCTTAAATCTTTTTTATTTGTATTAATTTCAGAATTTAAAACTAATAAAGCTACAAGATAAGGTTTGTTATCGCCATAAACTAAGCTTTGATCAATTAAATTTGAGTTTGTTAGTGCGGCTTCTACTTTAACTGGTGAAATATTATCTCCGCCTGGTGTGATTAAAATATCTTTTTTTCTATCTGTAATTTTTAGATACCCATTTATAAATTTACCAATATCTCCTGTACTGAGCCATCCATCTTTTAATACTTTTTCTGTTTCCTCTTTTTTATTCCAATAGCCTAACATTACATTTTCTCCCTTTACTAGTATTTCACCATCCTCAGCTATTTTAACATCATTGCACCTGAAAGGAATTCCAACAGTATCAATTCTTATATCTTCAATCGGGTTACAACTAACAACAGGTGAAGTTTCTGTTAAACCATACCCTTGTAATGTTGGTAATCCTATTGAATTAAGGAATGTCCCGATTTCAGGATCAAGAGCGCCACCACCTGATACGAATGTTTTGAGGCTACCACCAAATTGTTTTTTTATCTTGGACCTGACAGTGACTTCGCATAATTTATTTATCATCTTTTCTTTGATTGTTATTTTTTCTTTATTTAATTTTTTTGAGCCTATCTTAACAGTATTTTCCACTAAGAATTTTTTAAAACCTTTGGCTTTAATAAAAGTAGAATTTATCTTTTGGTACAAGTTCTGATAAAATCTAGGGACCGCAGTCATAATATCTGGGGAACAATCACTAATATTCTTAAGTAATTTATCTATACTTTCTGCGTAGAATACTTTCGCTCCAACTGCGATTTGTATGAATTGAACAGTATGTTCATAAGAATGTGACAAGGGCAGCCAGGTCAAGAATTTCATATCTTTTGATATAATTGATTTTAGTAATTCGTAACCTCCCTCGCAGTTACTCAAAATTCCTCCATGGCTCAAGATTACCCCTTTGGGATTTCCTTGTGTTCCAGATGTGTAAATAATACAAGCTGGGTCTGATCGCTTTAGATTTATTTCACTGTTAAAATTTTCAAAATTATCATTTTTATTAATAATATCTTCAACACATAAATATTTTTCAAATTCTAAATTTTCTAATCGATCAAAAGAAATAATTTTTTTTGTTTTTTTATAATCTAATATGTCCTTAATTTTATTAAACTGAATATTATTTGAAACTATTACTACTGAAGGTTCGCAATCTTTAATGATATATTTATAATCTTTAGTAGTATAAGTAGTATAAGAAGGTACACTAATTCCACCAGCTAACATAATCGCTAAATCAGATATTAGCCACTCAGGTCTATTTTCTGATATTAAAATACATCTGTCTCCTAATTTAATATCTTTTGAGATTTTATTTGATAAATCATTGATTAATAAATATGTTTTTTCCCAACTAAATTTATGTTGCGGATTACCTAGATTAGTTAAAAAAATATTATTTTTATCTTGTTTTTCGTATTGATCAAAAAAAAGTTCTGGTAGATTATTATAACTATTTAGTTTCATTTTATTTTGGTGGGCGAAGAGAGACTCGAACTCTCACAACATTGCTGCTATTGGATTTTGAGTCCAACGCGTCTACCAGTTCCGCCATTCGCCCTTTTTAATTAATTTAATAAGAAATTTATAGTATAAAGAGTGTTTTTAGAACACAAAAATTATGATTAAAAATATTTATAATAAATCTATTAAAATTGCTGGTCACAAAAACTCAAAAAAATTTTTAGGTTTTATATCATTTATTGAAAGCTTTGTTTTTCCTATACCACCAGATGTATTTATAATACCTATGACTATTGCAAAAAAAAATGAGTGGAAAAAAATAGCCTTTATAGCAACAACTGGTTCAGTGTTAGGAGCGTGTTTAGGATATTTTATAGGATTTATTTTCTTTAATGAAATTGGGATAAAGATATTTGAATTATATGGAGTTGATAACACAAATTTTTTAAAAGATAAGGTTTCTTCTGGTGGTGGAACAGTTGCGTGGATTACATTACTCGCGATTGCGGGCTTTACACCTGTTCCTTTTAAGTTGCTGACAATCACAAGCGGATTTGTGCACTTTAATTTTTTTTACTTTGTCATAGTCTCTCTTCTTACACGAGGATCTAGATTTTTTATAATTGCCTTTCTTCTTGGTAATTTTGGATCTGCAATGAAAAGGATTATTGAAAAAAAACTATTACCAGTCTCAATATTATTATCAATTATTATTATAGTTTTTGGTTTTTTTGTATATAAATTTCTTATACATTTTTAAAATAAATGTCAGATCAAAATATCAAGAAATTTTTTATAGTAATTTTCACTTTAAGTTTTATTTCTTTAGCTGCAGCTTTATATATAGAATACATACTTGGTTTTAAACCATGTTTACTTTGCTTGTACCAAAGATTGCCTTACGTTGCAGCTCTTGTAATTAGTTTAACAGCTTTTTTTTATAAAAATAAAAAAATATTATTAATACTTTTAGCTTTGACCTTTATGATAAGCATGGTGTTATCAGGATATCATGTTAGCATTGAAAAAGGTTTTGTTACATCAATATTTTCATGCTCAGGTAATAATATTGGTGCCCTTGAAAAAGAGGAAATACTAAAATCTCTAAATAATATTCAGGCTGATTGCAAAGATGTGGATTTTTCTTTATTCGGGATTTCACTTGCGACTTTAAATTTCATAAATTCGATTGTTTTAACTATAATCGTTGTCTATATATTTAAGTATGCAAAAAACTAATAAGAAAAAAATTGAAGAATTCATTAGAGTTGATCATGCTGGTGAGAGAGGTGCTATTAAGATTTATGAGGGTCAATTGTTGGCATTAAATACAATAGTTAAAAATGATGAATTAAAAAAGACTATTGAACATATGAAAGAGCATGAAGTAGAACATTGTGAGTTTTTTGAAAAAGAAATTAAAAAAAGAGGAATTGAACCAACAAAATTTTTACCTTTATGGGATCTTTTAGGATTAGGTTTGGGTTTTGGTAGCACGTTATTAGGAAAGAAAGCAGCAATGCTATGTACTGCATCTGTTGAGGAAGTAATTGATGAACATTACTTAAATCAAATAAAAGAAATAAAGAATGATGAAAAAGTATTAAGAAAAAAAATTGAAAAATTTAGACAAGATGAAATAGATCATAAGGATATTGCATATGATGAAGGGGCAACTAAAGAGGGTTTATATTCAATATTTGATAAATTAATCAAAACTGGTTCTAAAATAGCAATTAATATCTCTGAAAAAGTTTAACTAGGGTTCTAATTCTACATCCCAATATAAATAATCCATCCAACTCTTATGTAAAAAATTTGGTGGAAAATTTCTACCATTTCTATGAAGATCTTCTGTAGTAGGCTGGAATGGTCTTTGATTTAACTTCATCCCAGATTTCTCAAGTAATCGACCGCCTTTTTTAACATTACAAGCTGAACAAGCTGTTACAACATTATCCCAGTCTGTTATGCCTCCTTTGGATCTTGGTAACAAATGATCAAAGGTTAATTCATGTTTGCTTCCACAATACTGACATGAGAACTTATCTCTTAAGAAAACATTAAATCTTGTGAAATTTGGATTAGATAGAGGTTTTATATAACTTTTAAGTGCAATAACGCTTGGAAGTTTCATACTGAATGAAGGACTTCTAATTACTCTATCGTAATAAGAAACAATTGAAACTCTATCTAGAAAAACAGATTTTATTGAGTCTTGCCAGCTCCATAATGATAATGGGTAATAGCTTAATGGTCTATAATCTGCATTTAAAACTAGAGCAGGACATTTTTCTAACGATACATTGTGATCTTTAAAATTCATATTATAAATTAACCTAAAAAAAAAATTAATTCAATGCTTCAAATTATTAATTTTTATTAATTGATATTAAAAATTTTTTTAATAAATTTTAGTCCTATACTTGATGCTTCAATAGGTATATGATGTCCACAATTCTTAACAATTTCTAATTTAACTGGAACCTTATTTCTTTCTAAAAAATCTTTAGCCTCTAAAGAATTTACACAAGGAACAATATCATCATTTTCCCCATGTATTAACAATGTTTCAGACTTAAAAGTCATTCTTTGAAATAAATCTTTTTTACTTATTATTTTTCCTGAAAAGCCTAAAATTCCAGAATACTTTTCATCAGAAGAAAGACCTACGTTTATTGACATCATACAGCCTTGGCTAAATCCAGATAAGCATATTTTAGAATTAGATATTCCAAATTCTTTTTTAATTTCTTTTAAGAAATTTTTTAAAACTATCTCGTTTTTTTTACTTTCATCTAAAATAAATTCTTCTTCATCTTGGCTTAAATCAAACCACTGATAACCCGAAGGATTTATTGAACATATTTCTGGTGCATTTGGACATACAAAAAGTGTGTTGGGTAAAAATCTTTTCCAGTTTAGTGAAACTTGTGCAATATCATTTCCGTCACCACCATAACCGTGTAATAATACTACTATATTTTTTATCTCATTATCATAATCTGGTTTTATAAGTTTTGTTTCTAGACAAAATGTCATAAAAAAATTATTTTATTTTTTTTTTTATATTTATGTAATAAACACTTTTAATGGTTTCCGAAATATTTATAAAGGTTTTAGCTATAGCTTTAATATTAGCTGTTGCTATAGTTCTAGTGCTAGGTATCGGAACTCTATTTAAAGGCGGCTCTGCAAGTAAAAAATACTCAAATAAACTTATGCAGCTAAGAGTTCTTTTGCAGTTTGTTGCTATCATAGTTTTAGTTTGTCTCGCATATTTTTTTAAAGATTAATCAAAATTCTTAAGCCACGTTTTAAAATTTTCATCTTGGAAATCTATAGACCCAACAATTCTTGCTATTTCCCCACCATCTTTGCTAATTATTAATGTTGTCGGTAGACCTCTAAGTAAAAACATTTTTGCTAATCTGACATCTGTATCATAAAAAATATCTAAATTTTTAATATTGGTTTTAATATAAAATTGTTCAATTTTATTTATTTTTTCTTGACCTATATTTATCGGAAGAATTTCTAAATTTTTAAAATTTTTATCAACAGAAAGTTTATCTAATGATGGCATTTCTTCTTTACATGGCTCACACCAGGTTGCCCAAAAATTCATGAGTAGCAACTTTCCATTATAATCAATCAAATTAATATCTTTTTCTAATCTGTTTTTAAAAGATACATCCTTATATTCTTTTATTTTTTCGTAAATAATCAAATTTTTTGGTAAATTTAAATCTTTCGAATAGCTACTAAATGTAGAAAAAATAATTATAACTGTTATAAAAAATTTAATTAAATTAGGCATACTAAATATTACAAATAATTATCATGGGAAAAAATAAAAACAACTATGCAGTTTGGAGTGCTCGTATTAAAAAACCAACTTCAAATATTTTTAAGAAAGTAGGATCCTCAATTAATATAGATAAACGGTTATACAAAGAGGATATCATAGGTTCCGTAGTTCATACAGAAATGCTCTATAAACAAAAAATTATTTCCCTTAAAGTTAAAGAAAAGATTTTGTGGGGTCTAAACAGGATTAAAAATGAAATTGAAAAAAAAAAATTCAAATTTGATATTTCTAAAGAGGACATTCATATGAATATTGAAAATAGATTATTTGAATTAATTGGAGAAGATGCTGGTTTTTTACATACTGCAAGATCTAGAAATGATCAAGTTTTAACAGATCTGAAGATTTGGATGAAGGGCTCTGTAAATGAAATTGATAAGTTGCTAGTGAGAGTAATTAAAAGCTTGCTTAATAACGCACAGAAAAATGTAAAAACTGTTTTACCAGGATTTACACATCTAAAAAATGCCCAACCTATTTCTTTGGCTCATTATTTCATGTCATGTGTTGAAATGTTCAATAGAGATAAAAAAAGATTTAAGAATAATTTAGAAAGTTTAAATGAAAATCCCTTGGGTGTTTGTGCAATTTCTGGTACATCTTTTAAAATTGACAGGTGGTATACAACCAAAAAACTTAAATTTAGTAAACCAACTAATAATTCTATAGATACAGTATCTGATAGAGATTTTGTTTTAGACTTTTTATATAATGTCTCGATATGCTCAATGCATATCTCTAGAATCTCAGAAGAATTAATTATTTGGAACTCTGATCAGTTTAATTTTATCAATTTAAAAGATAACCTGGTAACTGGTTCCTCTATCATGCCACAAAAAAAAAATCCTGATACACTAGAATACCTCAGGGGAAAAACAGGTGTAAGCTATGGTTCTTTAATCTCTATGCTAACGATTGTTAAAGGATTACCTTTGTCTTATTTCAAAGATCTTCAGGACGATAAAGAGTTAGTATTTAACTCATTCGATACATTGAAAAATAGTTTGCTAATATTTGATGAAGTCTTAAAAGGTTTAATCATTAATAAGCCTGAGATGTTTAAGGCTGCCAGCAAAGGTTATATAACAGCGACTGATTTAGCAGATAACATGGTGAAAAATTTAAAAATTACTTTTAGAGAGTCCTATAAAATAACTTCAAAAATAGTAAATCTAGCAGAAAAATTAAATTTATCTCTTGAGGACATAAGTTTAGATCAAGTTAAAAGTATTGATAAAAGACTCAATAATGAAATTTTAGAACAAGCTAAATTAAAAAATTCAGTTAACTCAAAGAAATCATATGGAGGAACATCTTTTGAAAACATTAAGAAAATGATAAACAAACTTAAAAAGGAAATTAAATGAAAAATTTTTTATTTGTTATAATTATATTTTTATCTTTAATCTCATGCGGAAAAAAAGGTGATCCCGAGTATAAAGATAATAGTATAATTCAAAGTCAAAAAACTGTTGTTTAATGAATTACAAAAATAATAATTTTTATATTGAAAAAATTAAAGCAGAAAATTTAATTAAAAAATACGGATCACCAATATATTGTTATTCTACTAAAAGATTGGTAGATAATATTAATAATTTTAAAAATTCATTTAAATCTTTTAATCCTTTGATTTGTTTCTCTGTTAAATCAAATTATAATTCAACGATACTTAAAATAATTAAAGAATATGGTCTTGGGGCTGATGTTGTATCTGACGGTGAGCTAAAAAAGGTATTATCTTTAGGATTTAAACCAAATAGAATTGTATACTCGGGTGTTGGAAAAAAATTTGAAGAGCTAAAATTTGCAATTAGTAAAAATATACTTCTTATAAATGTTGAGTCTGAGAGCGAATTAAAAAATATAGAGAAATTAGCTCAGAAATTTAGAAAAAAAGTGAATATAGGTTTAAGGTTAAACCCAAATATAGATGCAAAAACCAATACAAAAATATCGACGGGTAGGATGCAGGATAAATTCGGTTTAAATGGTAGTGATATTATTAAAATTTTAAAAAAATTTAACAACTCCAAATATATCAAAATTAAATGTTTAAGTGTTCATATTGGAAGCCAGATAACACAAAATAAACCTTACAATAATGTACTTGTGGCAATAACTAAAATTTTGACAAAATCCAAATATAAATTCGAATATATAGATTTAGGTGGAGGTATGGGTATAAAATATACCAAAGCTAACAAAAAAATAGATTATTCAAAACTTTCAAAAAATATCTATAAATTTTCAAGAAAAAATAACTGTAAGATTATTTTTGAGCCAGGCCGTTCTATTGTTGGAAATACAGCTGTTTTGTTAACAAAAGTAATTTACATAAAAAAAACCTCAAATAAAAAATTTGTTATTATAGATGCTGGTATGAATGATTTAATACGTCCGGCTTTATACAATGCATCACATGATATAATACCACTAACTAAAAAATCATCTAGAAATTCTAACTCTCATGACTTTGTTGGGCCAATATGTGAGACGTCTGATAGGTTCCTTAAGACAAAAAATTATCAAAAAATTAATGAGGGAGATAATTTGGCTATCAAAGACGTTGGCGCATATGGGATAGTATTATCTTCGAATTACAATTTAAGACCTCGCCCAGTTGAATTTATTATTAAAAATTCAAAGATTAGAAAGATTAGTAAAAAACAAAGTTTAAATGACATAATTTAAATAAATGATAAGAAATATTATTTTTTTATTAGTTTTCTATTTTGGTTTAATATTTATATTAGTTTTATTCATACCATGTTTGATTCTTCCCCAATATATAGTTACACAAGGTGGTAAATTCTTAGGCTATTGGACCAGATTTTGTTTAAAGCATATTATGTCCACTAAAGTAGAAGTTAAAGGTAAAGAAAATATAATAAATAATCAAAAGTATTTTGTAGTTTGTTCTCACCAATCAATTTTTGAAACTTTTTTTTTACAAACAATATTTGAAAACTCAGTATTTATTTTAAAAAAAGAACTTATAAAAATACCTTTGTTTGGTTGGTATTTAAAAAAAATGGGCTGTATTTCAATTGATAGAAACAAAATATCAAAAGAAAACCTAAATTTTTCTGATGAGGTTAGTAAATTAATTAAAAATACAAACAAAACACTCATAATTTTTCCACAAGGAACTAGAAAGAGTCTAAATGATAGGTCGGCATTTAAAAAAGGATTTGCAAGGATATATAATGACCTCAAAATAGCGTGTTTGCCAATTGCTGTAAATTCAGGCAAAGTTTGGCCTAAAAACGGAAAACTAATCCCTAATCAACAAATCACGGTATCAATTTTAAATATTTTACCACCTGGTATGGAGCAAAATAAACTCGCAACTGAAGTGGAACAAGTTATTTATAAAGAACTAAATAATATTTCTTAAAATTATCCCTTCATTGGCATAATCACATAAATACTATCAAAGTCACTTGGATCTTTAATCAAAGCTGGGGAAGAAATATCATTGAAAAAAATCTCAATATTTTCTCCCTCCAATTGGCTAGACACATCAACTAAATATTTCGAATTAAAACTTATTTCCAAATCATGATCAAAATTTACTGATAGTGTTTCTTTCCCATCACCACTATTTGCATTATTTACAGATAAATCTAATTTATTTTTTGATAAGCTAAATCTTACTCCATCCTTTTTATCACTTGAAACAGAGGCTACTCTATCTACACTATTGTGAAATAACTCTAAATCAGCTTCTAACTTTTTTTTATTATTTTTGGGTATGACCTGAACATAATTTGGAAACTTCCCATCAATAACTTTAGAAGTTAGTATGCTATTATCTAAAATGAATTTTATCTTAGATTTCGAATTTATAATTTTTATGTCTCCATTAAAATTTTCTAAAAGTGAGCATAATTGATAAATAGTCTTCTTTGGTAAAATTATTGGTTCAAAATTAAACGATTGATTTAATCTCAATTTAGATACGGACATTCTATGTGAGTCTGTAGACACTGCAGTAAGATAATTTTTTTCTTCACTGCTTGTAGAGTGCAAAAAAATACCACTTAAATAATGTCTCGTCTCATCGTTAGAGATTGAAAACTTACACTTATTCAGAAGTTTTAAAAAACTTTGAGAATTAATTGAAATATCCTCACCTCCTACATCATCCTCTGATAAAGGAAATTCTTTAGGATCAATGCAGTTTAACTTAAATATAGATTTTTCAGACTCTACCTGTAACTTAGTATCTGATATTGTTTCAACATTTATTTTCTTTCCAGCTGAAAACTTTCTTACTATATCGTGCATAATTGAGGAGTTGGTAGTAGTCTCTCCTTCCTCATTAATTTCTACGTTGGAAATATTATGAATAAAAATCATGTCTAGATCGGTTGCTGTGATTGTTAATTTTGTATCTTTTGCCTGAATTAAAACGTTAGATAAAATTGGGAGCGTGCTTCTTCTCTCAATTACATTTTGACAAAAACCCAAGGATTCTTGCAAATCTTTTTGATTTATACTAAATTTCATTCTCTTTTCTATACAAAATTTGATTTTTCAAATAATTAATTCCATTTAAAATTTCGCTATTATTACTTTTTAATTTTTCAATCGTTTTAACTGAGTGAATTACTGTAGTATGATCTCTGTTAGAAAATTCTCTTCCAATTTCAGGCAGGGATTTTGTTGTTAGAACTTTAGCTAGATAAATTGCTACTTGTCGAGGTCTTACTAGATATCTTGATCTTCTAGATGAGAGCATCTCATTTTTACTTATTTTGAAATATTTGCACACTAATGTTTGAATATAATCTATAGTAATCAATGCATCATTGGTATTCAATAAATCCTTCAATATTATTTTAATTTCATTTAAATTTGGAACTCTATTATAAATTCTTGAGAATGATGCAACTCTATTAAGAGCACCAACTAATTCTCTAATACTATTTCTGATCTCATTACTAATGAATTTCAAAATATCATCGGACAAATTTAATTTTTCATTGTATAGCAGTTTTAATTCATCAACTTTACTTTTTAAAATTTTTAATCGTAATTCGTGTTCAGGATTTTGTATATCTACAACTAATCCTCCTGAAAATCTTGATTTTATTCTTTCTTGTATTTTGATTAATTTATTCGGTGGCCGGTCGGCTGACAATATAACCTGTGAACCTTTATCAATTAAAGAATTAAAAGTATGGAAAAATTCTTCCTGCATTGCTTCTTTTCCATTCATAAATTGTATATCATCAATTATTAATACATCAGTATTTCTAAAAGTATCTTTAAACTTAACCATCTCATTAGACTTAATTGATTTTACAAATTGATACATAAATCTCTCTGCAGAAATAAAAGTAACCTTGTTATCTTCTTTAAGTTTAAGTCCTATAGCATTTAATATATGTGTTTTGCCCATTCCAACTCCAGCATATAAATAAAAGGGATTATAATGAGAAATTTTTTCAGAAACCTTTTTTGCTGCCTCAAAAGCAAGTTTATTACTTTCTCCAATAACGAAATTATCAAATGACTTGTTTTGGTCGATTCTATTATACTGTAGGAAAGAATCTCTTATAAAAGAAATTTTAGGATCTAGATTTTTTTGAGCATCATTTACATTTGATTCCAATTTACTTTCAATTTTAAATTCAACTCTTATTATTTCTTTATTAAGTTTTTTTATTGTACCTAGAATTTGATCAAGATACCTTGAAACTATCCAGTCTCTTATGAACCTGGTAGAGACAGATACGAGAATATAGTTTGAAAACTTCTCTTCAAATACAATTTTTTTTAACCAACTCTCGTAGATTTCATTTCCAAATTGATGGCGTAATTCTTTTTGAATAACTTCCCAACTAAAATTTTTATTAATACTAACATTTAAATTATTTTTCATTGGGAAAGACCATCTAAAATCTTAGGGGGAAATATTCAATAAAATTTTTTAATTTAGAAAAAAAAAATAAAATCCTTAATTGAATAAATTATAAATTGTATTTTAAATTTTTTTAGTAGTACAAAAATAATTACTAAAACTTTTGCAAATATTCAAAATTTCGTTTGACTCAATATCTAGTTAGAAAAGTTACCATTTGTTTATATGTGGTGTAATTATATTTTAGGTTGATTCTTTTAATAACCCTAGGTTGCTTATAAAGCGACAATCTTTCTAGTTATCCTTGAAATGTTTCTAGAGGCATTGCCCTTTTTTATTACACCCGTTTTAGCTATCTTCATTAGTTCTGAATTCAACTTGGGCAAGTAGGCAATAGCTTTTTTTTTATCTTTATTTTCAATTAGACCGTTCATTTTTTTTAAAGCTGTCTTATATCTGCTTTTTCTAGCTTTATTTACAGAAGTTTGTTTTTTTATTCTTCTTATTCTTTTAATAGCTGATTTTGTATTTGCCATAAGACGCGATGGTATAACCCTAGAACGGGACGTGGTCAATATTTTTTTTTAAATTTGACAAAATTTACAAATAAAAGTCGACCTATTTGATATATAACTTTTTTGAATTATCCCTTTACATTTACCATTAGTGCATTTCTGATTTTCTCTATTATATACTGTAAATTTGGTTTGAAAACTTCCGCCACCACCAGAAACACCCCTAAAGTCTTTAATTGATGAACCACCAAATTTGATTGCATTATTAAGTATTATTCTGGAAAATTTAATTATTTTTACTAACTCTATAGGTCTCAATTTTCTAACACTTTTCATAGGTGAAATTTGCGATTTATATAAAATTTCATTTGCATAAATATTTCCAATACCTGAAACAATTTTTTGATCAAGCAAAAAATTTTTAATGTTTTTTTTTCTATTTTGAATTTTATTTTTTAAGTATGTTAAATTAAATTCTTTGTCTAAGGCTTCAGGTCCAATTCTATTAAAATAATTATCAAAGTCATATTTGTTATTTAATATTTTAAAATATCCAAATCGTCTAGGATCATTGTAAATTAATTTGATTTTATCAAACTCAATAATTACATGATTATGTTTTTTTGGTAAAGTTGGATTGCTATAAAAACTTAAATTTGTAATATTTTTGTTAGAGGGAATATGTAACGTTCCTGACATGCCTAGATGTAAAATTGTATAAAAATTATTACCAAAATCAAATATAATATATTTAGATTTTCTTTTAATCTTTTTTATAATTTTATTTTTTAAAATCTGTTCAAAATTTTCTGGAAGCTTAAACCTTAAATTTCGATTGTTTACCGTAATCTTTATAATTTTACGGTTTTTAATCGTCTTTTTTAGTGAACGTGTGACTACTTCTACTTCTGGTAATTCTGGCATTTAATATTATATTAATAAAAATAATATTATTACTATGCAGCAAAATCTTCAGCAAAAAAAAGGTTTAGTAAAAAGTGTTTTTGACACAGTTTATGACAAATATGATTTAATGAATGACTTTATGTCGTTTGGAGTTCATAGATATTGGAAGAGAGAATTGATAAGACAAATTAATCCATCGTCTAATGATACACTTGTTGATGTAGCTTGTGGTACAGGAGATGTAGCAAAACTATTTTCAAATGTTAATCAAAATAAATCGAAAATATTATGTGTCGACTTTAACCGAAAAATGTTAAGTGAAGGAAAAAAAAGGCTAAGAAATTATAAGAACATTAAGTGGAAGCTTGCTAATGCTGAAAATCTAAATTTACCAAGTAATAGTTTTGATTTTTATACAATTAGTTTTGGCCTAAGAAATACGAAAAATATCAATAAATCTATAAAGGAAGCTTACAGGGTGTTAAAAAAAGGAGGTAGATTTTTTTGCTTAGAGTTTTCAAAAATTCAAAATCAAAATTTAGAAATCTTATACAAAAATTATTCTAAATTTATTCCAACAATTGGCAAAATCATTGTAGGTGAAAGTAAGCCATATAAATATTTAATTGAGAGTATTGAAAATTTTGTAAATCAAGAGGAATTAATTGAAATTTTAAAAAGTAATAAATTTTATAAACCAAATTATAAAAATCTTTCGGGAGGTATAGTTTCAATTCACTCGGGATGGAAAATATGATTAATAAAATTATTATATTATTCAAGATTGCTAGAAAGATAGGTTCTTCAGATATTATAAAAATTGTTGATAGAACACACAAGGTCCCTTTTTTTATCAAATTTTTTTTTAACATAGTCTCTTTATCTTTTGGTAAAAACCAAAAAAAAAAAGACGATATAAATGATTTAAGCTCAATAATTCAAGACTTAGGAACTACTTTTATAAAACTTGGACAATTCTTAGCAACAAGACCCGATATTATCGGTGAAGACCTTACGAAAAATTTAGAAAAATTGCAGGATAAATTACCACCATTTTCAAAATCATTAGCTGAAAATATAATCAAAGATGAACTCGGGGAACTAACAAAAAAAAACATAATTGAATTTTCTGAGCCTATTGCAGCAGCATCAATTGCTCAGGTGCATAAGGCTAAAATAAACGATGGTAATACTATTAAGGATGTAGCTATAAAAGTTTTAAGACCAAAAATTAAAGAAATATTTAATTCTGAAATTGATGCAATAATGATGCTAGCTTATTTAATTGAAATGTTTATTCCAAAAACCAAAAGATTGAGATTAATTGAAGTTGTTTTTTTACTTAAAGAAATAACTAATCATGAAATGGACTTAAGATTTGAGGCAGCAGCAGCTAACGAATACTCAGAAAATACAAAAAATGATTTAGGTTTTAATGTACCCAAAATTTATTGGAATTTCACTAGCGAAAGTGTGCTGACTTTAGACTGGGTTGACGGAATTTCTATAAGAGAGAAAGATAGATTGACTGAGAATGGAAAAAATACCTCAAAAATTGCATCTGATCTTATACAACATTTTTTAAGACAAGCTGTTAGAGATGGTTTTTTTCATGCCGATATGCACCAAGGAAATATTTTTATCAATTCATCTGGACAAATTGTGCCCATAGATTTTGGAATTATGGGAAGAATTGACAAATTAAATAGAAGATACTTGGCCGAAATATTATTTGGTTTTGTAAGTCGAGATTATAAAAAAGTAGCTGAAGTTCATTTAATTGCAGGACTAGTACCAAAAAACGTTTCAGTTGATGAGCTCGCTCAAGCGTTAAGATCAATTGGAGAGCCAATATTTGGTCAAAGCGTAAAAGATATATCTGGTGGAAAATTGCTTAAACAATTGTTCGATATAACTGAAAAATTTAATATGCAAACACAACCACAACTTTTGTTACTTCAGAAGACTATGGTGGTTGTAGAGGGAGTTTCAAGAAAGCTAGATCCAAATACTAATATTTGGGAAACCTCAAGACCTGTGTTAGAAAACTGGTTGAAAGAAACCAAAGATCCAATTAAAAATGTTGTCGACTCTTTGAAAGATTCTGCGGAGATTTTAAAAAAAATTCCTGAATTTCCAACAGTCATGGAAAACGCAAATCAAGCTTTAATATTCTTAGCTAGTGGACAAATTCCACAAAATACCAACTCTTATTCTTCGCTAACTGAGAAGAAAAATGAGATGAAATCTCTGAGAAATCAAAGTATCATTGGTGTATTAATACTTGTTTTTTTAGGTGTCATAGTATTCTAATTCGGTATGAAATTTTTAGAAAAAAAAAAATTATTAATTATAATTTCTGGTGGCATTGCTGCATATAAATCATTAGATTTGATTAGATCTCTCACAAAACTTCAATGTGAAGTTAAAACTATACTGACAAAAGGTGGTGCTGAATTTGTTACGCCCTTATCTATTGCTTCACTTTCAAAAAATAAAGTTTATTCAGATATGTATTCTGTTGAGAATGAGTCTGAAATGGATCATATTTCTCTGTCAAGATGGGCAGATTTAATATTAATAGCTCCGGCTACCTCAAATATTATTGCTAAAATGAGCCAAGGTATAAGTGATGATTTAGCTACAACTGTTGTTCAAGCATCTAACAAAAACATATTTGTTTGTCCTGCTATGAATGTAAGAATGTGGGAACATGCCTCAAATAAACAAAATTTAGAAAAAATTAAAAGCTACAATTACAGGATCATAGGGCCGCTTAATGGAGCAATGGCATGTGGAGAATACGGTGATGGACGAATGGCTGATATAGAATATATACTTAAAGAGCTTGATAATTTCTTTAAATTTAAAAGTAATAACAAAAAATTAAGAGCAGTTGTTACAGCAGGCCCAACTCAAGAATATATAGACCCAGTTAGGTATATTTCAAACAGATCAAGTGGTAAACAAGGCTACGAGATAGCAAAATCATTATTTAACAATGGTTTTGATACAACTTTAATTTCTGGTCCATCAAAGCTTACCCCTAATCCAAATATTAATTTCTTAAAAGTAAATACTGCTGAAGAAATGTATCAGAAGACAGTAGAAAATTTACCGTGTGATGTTGCTATTTTTTGTGCAGCTGTAGGTGATTTTAAAGTAAAAAATTTAAGTAGAGATAAAATAAAAAAAAATATCGATCTAAAATTAGATTTTGAGAAAAATATAGATATTTTAAAGTTAATATCTACAAATAATAATAAACCAAAATTAGTAATAGGTTTTTCAGCTGAAACTAGTAATTTACACATTAATAGTAAACAAAAACTGCAAAATAAAGGTTGTGATTGGATTATAGCTAATGATGTTAGCAAAAATGATATTGGTTTTGACTCTGATTTTAATGAAGTTTCAATATTTTATAAGGACAAAAATGTTGATGATGAAATAATTAATAAAACTTATAAATCAGTAGTGGCTGATGAGATTGTAAAAAGAGTTATCAATCAGCTTAATTTGATTTAATGGTAAGAATATTAATTAGAAAGACCAGTAAAGAAGTAATCACTCCAAAGTATAAAACTGAAGGTTCATCAGGAGTAGATTTATCCGCATTTTTAAATGAAAAAGTCGTGATTAAACCAAATAGCTCAGAGTTAATTCCAACAGGCTTACAAGTTGCAATCCCTGAAGAATTGGAAATTCAAATACGACCTAGATCTGGTTTAGCTGCTAAAGAAAGCATGGGTGTATTAAATTCCCCAGGCACTATAGATAGTGATTATAGAGGTGAATTAAAAATCATTTTATTTAATCATGGTGACAAAGACTTTGTAATTAATAATGGTGATAGAATAGCTCAGATGGTTTTGGTTCCGATTCTTAAAATGGAATTTGAGGAAGTTGATGATTTACCTGATACTGTTAGGGGTCAAGGTGGTTTCGGATCTACAGGAAAAAAATGAGCCTTAGAGATAGTGAAATAGAAAGATATTCCAGGCAAATTATTTTAAAAGATATAGGGATAAGTGGGCAAAAAAAGCTAAAGAAGTCAAAAGTTTTAATTGTAGGTCTTGGAGGACTTGGTTGTCCTGCAGCAGAATATTTAAGTAGAGCCGGAGTTGGCACTATAGGTTTAATTGATCATGATAAAGTTAGTTTATCAAATATTCACAGACAATCTATTTTTAACACTGGTGACGTAAAGAAATATAAAGTTAATGTAGTAAAACAAAGAATTAAAAAGGTTAATTCTCATATTAAAATAAAAAGTTTTAAAAAAAAAATTGACGATTTTAATACAAAAAGAATATTAAAATCTTTTGATATAATAATAGATGGAACTGATAACTTTAAAAGTAAATTTTTGATAAATAAATTTTCAAAAATATTAAATAAAATTTTTATTTCTGGGGCAATAGGAAAATTTGATGGTCATATATTCAGTTTTGACTTTTCTAAAAGAAAAAAACCCTGTTTAGAATCTTTTTACCAAGGTATACCTGATGATATAGCTACATGTGAAGAAGACGGTGTTATTGGGACAGTTGCTGGTGTAGTTGGCAATATTCAAGCTAATGAGGCAATAAAATATATATTAGATATTGGAAAGAGTTTAAATGGTAAAGTTTTAATTGTTAATTTATTAAATTTAGAATTTAGAAAGATGTTAAGAATCTTAATTATATCCTATTGTTTTTATAATCTATAATTTTTCTAAAATTTTCTTTTTCATCAATAATTTTTAGAGGAAAATTTTTTTTTAAATAAACAAATTTAATTGGATAGTCTAAGCC
>CACLEU010000013.1 GCA_902606075.1 uncultured Pelagibacteraceae bacterium | reverse complement strand
CGAATATGAGTCTCTCAAAATTACTAGCAAGTTGTATATCCATACTAGGTGAAAAAGTTTCAGAAACTTTTTTTGATGTGTAATCACCTTTAGAAATAGCCCTGTGCAATATATCGTTCTGATTGGTTGCAACAATTAATTTATCTATCGGTAAACCCATTTTTTTGGCTAGATATCCTGCATAAATATCCCCGAAGTTTCCTGTGGGAACAGAAAAATTTAATTTTTTAGATTTTAATGAAAAGAAACAAAAAAAATAATATACTGTCTGTGCTACTATTCTAGCCCAATTTATTGAATTAACACCAGACATATTAATCTTTTTGGAGAAATTTTGGTCAACAAACATTGCTTTAACTAAGTTTTGACAATCATCAAAATTACCTTCTATGGCTATATTAAAAACATTTTTTTCTTTAACAGTACTCATTATTTTTCTTTGAACCGATGAAATTCTATTATGTGGATGAAGAACAAAAATATTAAGATTTTTTTTTCCTTTTATTGCGTCTATTGCAGCTGCTCCTGTGTCGCCAGATGTTGCAACTATTATATTTATAAAGTTTTCGTTTTTTGAAAGATAATACTCATATAAATTACCAATTAATTGCATAGCGATATCTTTAAAAGCTAATGTTGGGCCATGAAATAATTCTAATATATTGAAATTTCCAACTTTTCTTAATTTAACAACTTCTTCTGATCTGAAAGATGAGTAAGATTTTTTAACTAATTTGTATAAATTATCTTTTTCAATGAAATCTCCAGTGAATTTGTGAACGATTTCAGTAGCAAGCTCATAATAACTCATGCTTTTTAGTTTTGACAAATCTTTCTCATCAAATTTATAATCTTTCTCCGGTAAAAAAAGCCCACCATCATCAGCAAGACCTTTGATAAAGACACTTTCAAAAGGTAAACTTTCTGAGCTACTTCTTGTGCTTATATATTTCATTAATAATTTTTTTTCCTAAAATACAAATATATTAAAAAAATTGAAATCGCTAATGAAAACCATGTCACTGCATATTTTAGGTGATTATTGGAAATATTTGCAGTTATATTTTTTTGAAGGGGGTAATTTTTATCTTTAGCTCTATTGTTCAAATAAATTATATAATTAGGAAATGTTTTTCCTATAAATTTATTTAAATCTTCATCATTTAGTGTAAACCAATAATTATTTTCTAAATCGTTTTCAGGCTTAAAATAATTGAATTTAGATTTTTCTTTTAATATTGCTGTAAAATTTGTATCGCTCAAATAAAATTTTTTACCTTTTTGATTTCTAGGTATCCATCCACGATTAACTAAAAATAATTTATTGTTTATTATAATCGGATTTATTAAATCAAAACCTGGTGCTCCTTTTTCATTTAAACTGTAAAGATAAATTTGATTATTATAGTCAATTTTACCCACAAATTTTATACTTCTAAAATTTGTTAAATTTGTGCCATTAAATTCAGATGGTTCACTGTCTAATGACTGATTAATTTGTTTTATTAATGTTAATTTCCAATCAAGTCTTATCATTTGCCAAATGCCCAAAGATAAAAAGACTAATATGAAAAAATATACAAATAAAGAAAATGCTAATTTATTTTTCAATATTTTTTAACTGCCCCAAATATAAATAGCTGCAAATAAAAATAGCCAAACAACGTCAACGAAATGCCAATACCATGCTGCAGCTTCAAATCCGAAATGATGATCTTTATTAAAGTGACCAAGTTTACCTCTCCACAAACATACTGCTAGAAATATTGTTCCAACTAAAACATGAAAACCATGAAATCCTGTTGCCATATAAAATGTTGCACCATATATATGACCAGAAAAATCGAAAGTTGCATGTTGATACTCATAAATTTGTAGCGCTGTAAAACAAGCACCTAATATAACTGTAAGCACTAACCCTTGTATAAAACTTTTTCGGTCGTCCTCAAGTAAGGCATGGTGGGACCACGTTACTGTTGTGCCTGATAACAATAATACTAGAGTATTAATCAGAGGAATATCCCAAGGATCAAAAGTTTCAATATCTTTAGGGGGCCAAACATTGCCAACAAACTCTCCGGGAAATAAACTTGCATCAAAATAAGCCCAAAACCATGCAACAAAAAACATTACCTCAGATGCTATGAATAAAGTCATTCCATATCTATGGTGAATTTGAACTACTGGTGTGTGATGTCCTTGGTGTTCTGCTTCGTTAACAACATCTCTGAACCACATGAAGGCTCCATAAGTTAAAAGGGCAAATCCAAAAAGCATGGCCCACATAATTTTTGAGTGAAAATAATAGACTGTACCGATAGCAGTTATCAATGTAGCAAAAGAGGTATAAATAGGCCAAGGACTTGGATCCACTAAATGATAATCATGTTTTTGATCTTTTGCAGACATTTATTTGATTACCTTTGTTTGCTTGTAATAATCTGATGAAAAAAAAGTATATGATAAAGTAACATCACTTACATTTTTTGTTTTTGGATCATTTACTACCTCTGGATCAAGATAAAAAGTCATAAAGTAGCTTTTCTTTTCACCAGGATTTAAAGTTTGTTTTTCAAAGCAAAAACAGCCCAATTTATTAAAGTAAGGACCAAATGCAGATGGAGAAACGTTATAGCTTGCGACGCCACTGGTAGGATCATTACTGAAGTTTTCAACAACAAAATTTACTCTGTAAACTTTACCTGGTTTGACGTCTACTAAATTGTTTTCAGTTTTAAAATTCCAAGACAAATCAGTTTGGACATTAGTATCCAGCCTTACAGATACAGGCTCATCTATTACAATTTTTGGTATATCTTTTGAAATTTGTGTTGTTCCACCAAAACCAGTTACACGGCAAAAAAGATCATATAAAGGTACTGCAGCAAATGACATTCCTAGCATTAAGAAAAATATTAAAGATAGTAATAAAGGAGTTAGTTTTTTTTTAGATATCATATTATTCTTTCAAATACCCCAACATTATACAATGTAAAAATGAATAGTAAGATCATGAATATTACAAGTGCAATACCAGTTAGAATATTCTTTTTTTTTACTTTCTTATCAATTTCCATCACGCAAAACTATCAACTAAAAATAATACAAAAATTGCAAACAAGTAGATTATTGAGTAACTAAATACTTTCTTGGCTTTTAAAATATTAAATTTGTTTTTTTCATCTTTGTAAAGGTCAAAACAAATATAATTATAATATATTGTTAAGGGCAAACATAAGATTGCAAATAAGCTTCCTACAAAACCAATATGATATGGCAAATACAATACTGGTAACATAAGTAATGAATAAACTAATATATTTATTTTTGTACTTTGTATTCCACTTATAACTGGCAACATTGGGATTTTCGCTAACCTATAATCTTCTGCTTTATATAAACTTAGAGCCCAAAAATGCGATGGTGTCCAAAAAAATATAATTAGAAAAAAAGAAATTGCCTCTAATGATAAGTTGCCAGTCGCAATTGTCCAACCTATAACTGGAGGTAATGCCCCAGCTGCACCACCTATTACTATATTTTGAGGCGTTCTTCTCTTTAACCACACTGTATAAACAACAACATAAAAGAAAATAGTAAAAGAAAGTATGAATGCTGATAAAATATTTGAAAAATAATACAATCCATAAATTGAGATTACAGATAAAGCTAATCCAAAAATTAAAGCTTGCATCTTTTTCACTTTACCAGTTGGTATTGGTCTTAAACAAGTTCTAGACATCAATTTATCAAGGTCTGCCTCATACCACATATTTAAAGCTCCAGCTGCACCAGCACCTAGTGTAACAAACCCTATGCTTATTATTGCATCAAATACTGAAATATAATTTGGGGCCGTGAGCAAGCCAACAGCACATGTAAAAATTACTAAGGACATCACCCTTGGTTTCATAAGGTCAATCAAACCATTAAATAGTTTAATTTCACCAAGTAGATTTAGTTTTAATAATGAGTTTATGACGTTCATTTAAAATTAATCTTAATTAAGATTTTGATTTCTCTGCTCCTTCGTATTCATCTAATTTCGGCAATTCATCAAAAGTATGAAAATTTGGTGGTGATGGAATTGTCCACTCTAGTGTTGTTGCCCCTACTCCCCATGGATTTTGTGATGAAGCTTTTTTAGTGATAAATGAATATAATAAATTTATAAGAAAAACTACTACGCCTGCTACCGATATGTAAGAACCAATTGAAGAAATGTAGTTCCAATCAGCAAATGCATCTGGGTAATCTGCGTATCTTCTTGGCATACCCGCTAAACCTAAAAAATGTTGAGGAAAGAAAATTAAATTTACACCAATAAATGTTAGCCAAAAGTGAAGTTTCCCCATCCACTCTGAATATTGATACCCTGACATTTTTCCAAACCAATAATACCATCCGGCAAATATTGCAAATACAGCACCTAAAGAAAGAACATAATGAAAGTGAGCTACGACATAGTATGTATCATGTAAAGCTGTATCAACCCCTGCGTTAGCAAGCACTACTCCAGTTACTCCACCCACAGTAAATAAAAATATAAAACCAAGTGCCCAAAGCATTGGTGTTTTAAAAGAAATTGATCCACCCCACATTGTTGCGATCCATGAAAAAATCTTGATACCTGTTGGTACTGCTATAATCATAGTTGCTGCAAGAAAATATGCTTTTGTATCTGTATCTAAACCAACTGTATACATGTGATGGGCCCATACAACAAAACCCACAAAGCCAATTGCTACCATTGCATAAGCCATACCTAGATATCCAAAAACAGGTTTTTTTGAAAATGTTGAAACTATATGACTTATCATTCCAAAACCGGGTAATATTAATATGTAAACTTCAGGATGACCAAAGAACCAAAATAAATGTTGGAACAATGTAGGGTCTCCACCTGTTTGAGCATCGAAAAATGCGGTGCCAAAGTTTCTGTCTGTTAAAAGCATTGTAATTGCACCTGCTAAAACTGGCAATGATAACAATAATAAAAATGCGGTTACTAAAATGGACCATGCAAATAAAGGCATTTTATGAAGCGTCATGCCTGGGGTTCTCATATTTAAAATAGTTGTTATGAAATTTACAGCTCCAAGAATTGAAGATGCTCCAGCAACATGTAGGCTTAAAATTGCTAAATCCATCGCAGGACCTGGCTGACCTGTTTTAGACGATAGTGGTGGATAAATTGTCCAACCTCCTCCAACACCTTGGGCTCCTGGAGGTCCATCAACAAAAATTGACGATAATAATAAAATAAAAGCAGCAGGTAATAACCAGAATGATATGTTGTTCATTCTTGGAAATGCCATATCAGGTGCTCCTATCATTATTGGAACAAACCAATTTCCAAATCCACCAATCATTGCTGGCATAACCATGAAGAAAATCATTATTAGTCCATGTCCAGTAACCAAGACATTATACAAATGGTAGTCTCCACCTAGAATACCATCACCTGGATGCATAAGTTCCATTCTCATTAAAACCGAAAAAGCCGTTCCAATTAATCCTGCAATAATTGCAAAGATTAAATACATTGTGCCTATATCTTTATGATTTGTTGAATACGCCCATCTTTTCCATCCGGTCGGCGTGTGATGATCGTGATGTGTAGCTGCATTGCTCATTGTTTTATTTACTCGCTATTAAATTATTATTTTGATTTGTTATTTCTTCTTTTGCAAATTTTATTTTAGCCTCATCAAGCCATTTTTGATATTCCACATCTGTTACAACTTTTACAGTGATTGGCATAAAAGCATGCTTAATTCCACAAAGCTCTGAACATTGGCCATAAAAAGTTCCTACTCTATCTGCTTTAAACCAAGTTTCATTTACTCTACCAGGCATAGCATCTCTTTTAACTCCAAAAGCGGGTAATGCCCAAGCATGTAATACATCATTAGCAGTGATTAAAACTTTTACTACTTTATTAACGGGGACAATTACCTCATTATCGACTGCTAATAATCTTGGTTGGCCTTGCTGTAGGTCTTTCTCCTCAATCATATAAGAGTCAAAAATAATATTCTCATCAGGGTACTCATACCCCCAGTACCATTGATAGCCTATTGCTTTAATAGTTACATCAGCTTTAGGTATCGTATCTTGTGAATATAAAATCTTAAAAGATGGAACAGCCATCACAATTAAAATTAAGCAAGGTATTAAAGTCCAAAGAACTTCAATAGCAACATTATGGGTTGTCTTGGAAGGATTAGGATTTCTTGACTCTCTGAATCTAAAACAAGCATAAGCCATCAAAAATAAAACAAAAACACTTATTGCTATAATAATTGGAAGTAAAATTGAATTATGAAAACTAACTATTTCGTACATTGATTGTGAGGCAGCGTCTTGAAATCCAAGCTGCCAATCTCTTGGTTGATCTGCAAACACATATGTAGGAACTAAAATTAGTGTTGATAATATTAAAAAAGTTTTTTTCATCTTTAAAACTATATAAAGTGATTTTATAGAAATTACACTTAAGATTTCGCGACAATTTATCAATTTATCTCATAACCTACTATAGATAATGCTGATATTGCTGCTGTTTCAGCCCTCAATATATTTTCACCTAAACTCAACTTATAAATACCCTTAAATTTTCCAATTTCAACTCTTTCGGATTCTGAGAAATCTCCCTCTGGGCCAATGATTACACAATTAGATTTTGATAATAATTTATCCTTATCTAGTTTTTTAGTTTTTGAATTTAAGTCTGTTAAAATTAAATTTATATTTTCTTGATTTTTATTAAGAAATTTTTTTAATGTTGTTGGTTCTTCGATACTAGGAATATTTATCCGATTGGACTGTTCGCTTGCTTCCACAACTATTTTTCTTAACCTATCTAAATTTATTTTTCGAACAATTGTTCTATCAAAAATAATTGGTATAAAATTTGTTACACCTAATTCTGTAGATTTTTGTATCATGAAATTAAAAAAGTTTGATTTGATCGGAGAAAAAGCAAGCCATAATTCATTTTTATGTTCTTTTGATCTTATTTGTTTTCCAAGTCTAAAATTTATAAATCCAGACTTAATACTTTCAAAGTGAGCAACCCACTCTCCATTTTCATTGAATAAATTAAAATTATCACCTTTTTTTATTCTCATGACTTTTAACAAATAATGAGATTGATCTTTATTTAATTTACCAGTTAAATTATTAGATAAACTTTCTTTGAAAAATAATCTAATATTGTTCATAGATTGATACTAAACTTTTTATGAAAAAAATTAAGGTAATAATTTTTGACGCTTATGGCACTCTTTTTGATGTAAATTCTGCAGCAGAAAAATGTAAAGAAAAAATTGGTGATAAATGGGAAAACTTTGCGAATTATTGGAGAACCACTCAGTTAGAGTATACTTGGTTAAGAAGTCTGATGAAAAGACATAAAGATTTTTGGCAAGTTACAGAAGATAGTTTAGATAAATCTTTGTTGGCATTTAAAATAGATCCTAATATGAGATCAGAGTTGTTAAATCTTTATAAAATATTGAATACTTTTCCAGAAGTAAAAGAAGTGTTAAAAAATCTTAGAGAAAAAAAATATAAAATTTCAATACTCTCTAATGGTACTCCTGATCTCTTAGATGGATTGGTGGAAAGTAATAATCTAGAAAAAATGTTTGATGATATATTTTCAGTTGAAGAAGTTGGAATTTATAAGCCAGATGCAAAAGTATATGATATGCCCATCAAAAAATATGAAGTTGCAAAAAATGAAGTTGCCTTTTTAAGCGCCAATACTTGGGATGTTTCTGGTGCAGGAAATTTTGGTTTCAATTCTATTTGGGTAAATAGAAACAAAAATATTTTTGACAAACTGGATTATATTCCTCATAATGAAATAAATAATCTTAATGATTTATTAAAACTAATTTAAAAAAATGAATAAACCTATTAGAGCAGGAGATAGTGCAATCGCTTTAGAAGTTGAAGAGGGAAAATCTTATTTTTGGTGTAGCTGTGGAAAAAGTTTAAAACAACCGCTTTGTGATGGCTCGCATAAAGAAACAGAATTTAAACCAATAGTTTTTAAAGCAGATGTAGCAAAAAAATTATTTTTTTGTGCTTGTAAACAAACTAAAAATCAGCCATTTTGTGATGGGTCTCATAACAAATAAATGATGGAAAACTTATTTAGTAAATTAAATTTTATTGCACCCTGGTTTTTAAGACTGGGTCTAGGTGTAGCATTTATTATACATGGATATTTCAAGTTTCCCTTACCACCAGCTGGATTAATAGATTACTTTGGTTTATCACCACTTTTGTCATCTGTTGTTGCAATATCTGAAGTTGGATCTGGAATATTATTAATTATAAGTGGATTTATAAAAGGACCTATTGGAAATTTTCTAACAAGATTAAGTGCTTTTACTATTACAATTATAATGGTCAATGTGTTTGCTATTGGTCATCCAGATTGGTTTTTTACAACAAAACTTTTTACTAGTGAGCAAATATTTCTCTTTCTGATAAGTTTATATTTTGTTATTAAGGGAAACAATTAATCTTATGATTGAAGTAAACAAAATTATAAATCCAACTAATGCATCAGATGGTGCTGGTGTGAAGCTAAAAAGAAGTATTGGTGTTGAGCCAAATTATTATGATCCATTCTTAATGTTAGATGAATTTGGTTCTGAAAATAGTGAGGATTATGTTGCGGGATTTCCCCCACATCCACACAGAGGAATTGAAACTGTTACATATATGCTAAATGGGGATTTTGAGCACGAGGACAGTACTGGGGGTAAAGGAAAAATGACAGCTGGTGATGTTCAGTGGATGAAAACCGGAAGTGGTATTATTCATTCTGAAATGCCAGCTATGAAAGAGGGAAAACTTCATGGATTTCAGTTATGGATAAATATGCCGGCCAAATTAAAAATGAGTAAGCCTGAGTATATTTATATTAAGGCAGATAAAATGAGTATCCATAAAGACCAAGACAAAGAAGTAAAAACTATAGCTGGAAAATTTGAAAAAGCGGAGGGTCCTATAAAGGGTCATAATGTAGAGCCTATTTATTTTGATGTAGAGCTTAAAAAAGATAAAGAGTTTAATTTTGATATTCCTGAGACACACAATACTTTTATATATTTAATTAATGGAGAAATAATAATTGGAAGCAAAGTGCACGATAAAATTAAAGATAGTACATTGATACTACTTAATAATGGAAAAGACTTAAAAGTAAAAGCATTCTCAAACTCTAAATTTTTACTTATATCTGGAAAACCTTTAAACGAAGAAATAGCAAGAGGGGGTCCATTTGTAATGAATACAAAAAAAGAAATATTAAATGCAGTAAATGATTATCACAATGGTACATTTGTTAAATAATGCATAGTGTATCTTTTTCAAAAACTGGTGGCCCTGAAGTTCTTGAATATAAAGAGTTAAAACTTGAGGATCCAAAAAGCGGTGAAGTTCTAATTAAACACTCTGCAATAGGGTTAAATTTTATAGATACTTACCATCGATCAGGTCTGTACCCTGTGCCGCTACCTTCAGGAATTGGTTTAGAAGGTGCAGGAATTATTGAAAAAGTTGGACAAGATGTTTCAAATTTTAAAGAGGGTGATAAAGTTGCCTATGCTGCTGCACCACTAGGTTCGTATTCTTCGCATAGAATTTATCCTGTAAAAAGTTTGGTTAAAGTCCCTGATGGAGTTGATCTTGATATAGTTGCATGTTTAATGACAAAAGGTTTAACAACTTTTTATTTGTTGCATAAAACTTATGAGGTTAAAAAGGGTCAAACAATATTATTTCATGCAGCTGCTGGTGGAGTTGGACAAATATTTTGTCAGTGGGCAAAAAGTTTAGGTTGCAAAGTCATTGGGACTGTGGGATCTGACGAAAAAATTGATTTGGCAAAAAAATATGGCTGCGATGAAGTAATTAATTACTCTAAAGTAAATTTTAAAGACAGAGTTATGGAAATAACTAATAATGAGGGTTTGCCAGTTGTTTATGATGGAGTTGGCAAGGTTACTTTAGAAAATTCTTTAGCATGTTTAAAAATGAGAGGTATGATGGTTTCATTTGGTAACGCTTCTGGAAAACTTGATTCGATTGATGTGGGTAAATTAATTGCTCCAAAAGGTTTATATTTAACTAGACCTAGTATTGCTCATTATACTGCTACTAGAAAAGAACTAGATGAAGCATCTGAAAAACTGTTTCAGATGGTTAAATCTGGTAATGTAAAAATTAACATATTTAAAAAATATAATCTTGAAGATGTGGTAGAGGCTCATAAAGATCTTGAAGGTCGTAAAATAATAGGCCCTGCTATAATTACTCCTTAAACTGAACATCCATATCAGAGATATGCAGCTTTAAAGCTTTAGTGGAAATCTGAATTTCCCTTATAAAAAAAATAATCGATATCATCATGGATAAGCAACATGAGCCAAAAATAATCCTGGCAACAAATATTTTTTCTAAGTACAAACCAAATACAGTTAGCATGTTGAACAAAAAACCGAATGCAGAAAACATAATTGAATATTTTAATACATTAATTCTACTATTTAAATTTATAAGTTGGTCTCGCCACTCGGGTGGTGTATGTTTTTCAAATACATGTTCGTCATGAATTTTTCTAATGAGGTTACTTAGTGTGTGAAACCTGTTGCTGTAAACCCCCATTATTAAAGGTATGGCAGGAAACATTAAAGCAGTAACAGTATAATCAATATCCATACGAATCAGTTTGATTATGAATCGATGCTTTGTTATTTACAAGTAAATTATAATGAAAGATTTTAAACTTTTTCTTGATTTAGTAAGAATTAAAAAACCGATAGGCATAATGTTGCTTTTCTGGCCCTGCATGTGGGGCTTAACATTAGGAAATGATTTTAGTGATCATTATTTTACATATTTTACATTCATTATTTTTTTTTTTTTAGGTTCAGTACTTATGAGGTCTGCAGGATGCATAGTAAATGATGTGCTTGATAGAAGATATGATATACAAGTCGAAAGAACAAAAAAAAGGCCAATTGCATCAAAAAAAATATCTGTACAGTTAGCTCTATTGTACACAATTATATTATGTTCGTTTGCGTTTTTAATTTTAGTACAATTTAATATTACAACTATAATATTGGGTTTAGCATCAATGCCTTTTGCTTTTACTTATCCCTTGATGAAAAGATACACGTATTGGCCTCAATTATTTTTAGGTTTTACTTTTAATTATGGACTTATAATGGCATGGTTTTCAATAAACTCCGAATTTAGTTATATTCCTATTTTTTTTTACTTTGGAGCCATATTTTGGACATTAGCTTACGACACAATATATGGGTTTCAAGACATTAAAGATGATGAAATTATAGGAGTGAAATCAACATCCATTAAATTTAAAAAAAATCCTAAATTATTTATTTTTATATGCTATTCAATTTTTATTCTATTTCAAATAATATCTGGGATTATGATCGATTTTAATTATTATTATTTTATTGGAGTTTTGCTCATTGCTGGACACTTATTAGTTTTTCAAAACTTGAAATTAGATATCACAAATTCAAATTCATGTTTAGCAAAATTTAAAAGTAATAATTTTTTAGGCTTTCTAATTTTTTTAAATATATTAATAAATAAAATTTACATATAATAAATGACTAGCGTACAAATATTAACAAGATTATTTAATGATTACACTAAAAAATATGTTCCATTAATATTATTAGCTCTTATATTTTCTTTAATTTTAGCTGCGAGCACTTCGTCAATTGCATGGTTGTTAGATCCTGCTGTTGAAAAACTTTTTATACAAAAAAACCAAAATTTAATGTATTTAATACCACTCGGAATTATAATTGCTTTTACCTGCAAGGGATTATCCCTATATTTTGCAAAAACAATAATGATAAGTGTTGGTGAAGAGGTTAGAAAGTCAATTCAAGTTGATATGATGAAAAATCTTATCAAAGCTGACACTGAAGTAATTGAAAAAAGACATTCTGGAAAAATCATTACAAATTTAATAAGTGATGTTAACTTTATGACTGGTCTAGTTAGTGTTGCAATATTGAACCTTTTTAAAGACTCGCTTACTTTAATCGGATTGATGGGTGTTATGTTTTATCAAAATTGGAAATTATCTATAATTGCTATCATAATGATACCTCTTGCAAGTTTTTTCGCAAGGCTTTTGGGTAAAAGAATAAGTAAAGTAACTACTCAAGCAATGGATATGGCTGGAATTCTTAATAGTTATTTGATGGAAATATTCAGAAATCATAAGCTGATAAAGGTTTTTCAAAAAGAAACCTATGAAACTTCTAGAGCGAATAATGCTTTAGAACAACTGAAAAATAAAGGTAAAAAGTTAGCTATTATTTATGCAAGATCATCGCCGATAATGGAGTTTTTAACAGGTATTATGATTGCAACTTTAATTTACTACTCAGGAAATTTAATAATGAGTGGGGAGATAGCTATTAATAATTTTTTTTCATTTTTAGCTGCGATGATGCTAGCTTATCAACCAGTAAGGTCACTTGCTACCTTAAATATAACAATTAATCAGGGATTAGCTTCAGCAAAGAGGATTTTGCCAGTAATCGACCAAAAACATGACATTATTGAGGATAAAAAATTAGAGGAACTTAAAGTTGATAATGGGACTATAATTTTTGATAACGTAAATTTTAATTACGATTCAAACTTAAGACCAGTTTTAAAAAGTATCAATTTAAACATTCTGGGAGGCGAAATGACTTCACTTGTAGGGCATAGTGGAGCTGGAAAATCTACTATTCTAAATTTAATACCACGTTTTTACGATTGCAAAAAAGGTGAAATAAGAATTGATAACCAATCTATAAAAGGGAAAAAATTATCTTCACTTAGAAATAATGTTTCTTTAGTAAGTCAAGAAACTACCTTATTCGATGATACAATTTTAAATAATATTAAATATGCCAATTTGAATGCTTCAGACCAGGAGATTAAAGAAGCAGCAAAACTATCTTTCTCAGAAGAATTCATAAATTTACTTCCAAACAAATTCAATACAATGATAGGTGAAAATGGTGTTAGGCTATCTGGTGGAGAAAAACAAAGATTATCTATAGCAAGAGCGTTTTTAAAAAATAGTAAGATTATTCTTCTTGATGAAGCAACTTCGTCATTGGACTCAGAAACTGAAAAAAAAATTCAAGACGCTTTGAGTTTTTTAACAAAGGGCAAAACTACTCTTGTGATTGCACACAGGTTATCAACTGTATTAAACTCAAACAAAATTTATGTTATTGATAAAGGTGAAGTTGTTGCAGAAGGAAATCATAAGGAATTAATAGAAAATTCACCAGTATATAAAAATTTTTATGATAAACAGATACAAAAAAATTAATGAGACTTTTGTATAATCTAATAATTACATTTATTATTATTTTATCACCATTAATAGTATTTTATAGAATATTAAAGAAAAAAGAGCACCCAAATAGATTTTTAGAAAAATTTAGCTTTAATAAAAAAAAAAGAAAAAAAGGGAAATTAATATGGTTTCACTGTTCTAGTGTGGGTGAGTTTTTAAGCATCGTTCCATTAATAGAAAAATTAGAAAGAGAGAAGGATATTAAAACAATCTTACTTTCTACCTCAACTTTGAGTTCATCAAAAATTTTCGGTAAATTTAAATTTAAAAAAACTATTCATCAATTTTATCCGTTGGATAATCAAATAATTATTAATAATTTTTTAAATTATTGGAAACCCACTGCGGTATTTTTTGTCGAGTCAGAAATATGGCCTCAAATGTTAAATTGTTTAAAATTAAAGAGAATTAAAATTTTTCTATTAAACGCTAGAATAAGTAAAAGATCTTTTAGAAGATGGAAATACTTTGAAAAAATTGGGATGAATATATTCAATTATTTTGATTATATTTTTCCTCAAAATAAAGAAACATTTGATTATTTAAAAAATTTTAAAGTGAAAAAATTGAAAATTTTAGGAAATTTAAAATTTTCTGAGACAGAAAAACAAAATTCATTTAAAAATTTACCAAAAAACTTTCATCAAAGGAAAATTTTCTGTGCCGCAAGTACTCATAAAAATGAGGAAGAGATTATTTCAGATGTTCATTTAAATTTAAAAAAGAAAATTAAGAATTTATTAACAATTATAATTCCAAGACACATAGAAAGATCTAAAAAAATTTTGCATATATTGAAAAGTAAAAATCTTAAGTTTATTTTACATAGTGATAAAAAAAAATTAGAGAAAGACACAGATATATACTTAGTTGATAAGTATGGTGAGAGTAAAGCATTCTACAGTATTAGTAATATAGTTTTTTTGGGAGGGTCGCTAGTACCGAGGGGAGGACAAAATCCTTTGGAGCCTATCAGATACGGCTGCAATATTATTCATGGAATTCACACATATAATTTTACGGAGATATATAATATGTTAAAAAAAAATAAATTATCATTTAAAGCAAAAAATTTTTTACAGCTTAAAAAATTAATTTTTACCTTGTTAATTAAAAAAAAAAATAATCAAAAAAAAGTTAATAACTTTAAAAAAATTGGAAGAAATATTCTTAACAAAAATTTTAAGATGATAAGAGTTTTAATATAGATGCAACTAATTAAACCAAAGTTTTGGGATAAGAGACATTTGACTATTCAAGCTTTACTGCTCTACCCATTTACTTTTATATTAGATCTAAGAAAAATTTTAACAATTTTTATAAAATCCAAAAAATATACTAATATAAAAACTATATGTGTTGGTAATATATATTTGGGTGGTACTGGAAAAACGCCTTTGGTAGGCTCTCTTGCAAAATTTTTAAAAAAACAATTTAAAACTGCAATCATAAAAAAAAGATATCAAAGTCATCTAGATGAAAAAAGATTATTGGAGAAAAATTATAAAGTTTTTTTTAAAAAAAAAAGAGAAATCTCTTTATTAGAAGCAATTAAAAGAAAATTTGAATTAGCTATATTTGATGATGGTCTTCAAGATGAAATTATCAAATATGATTTAAAGATAGTTTGTTTTAACTCATTAACACTTGCCGGAAATAAACTAAGAATACCTGCAGGACCATTAAGAGAGACACTAGAGAATTTAAAGAAATATGATGCCGCCTTTATTACTGGAGAAAAAAAAGAAAAAGATTTTTCAAAAAAAATAAAAAAAATAAACCCCAAAATGGCTATATTTAATGGAGAACATATATCATTAAATTATCATAATTATCAAAAGGGTAATTATTTAGTTTTTAGCGGCATAGGTAATCCAAATAATTTTCAGAGAATTTTAAGAAAGTATAATATTAAATTTAAATCGAATTTAATCTTCCCAGATCATTACGATTACTCAAAAAATGATATTGCAAAAATTAAAGAAATTGCAAAAAATAAGAAATTAAAAATATTAACTACTGAAAAGGACTATTATAGAATTCCATTAAACCTAAGGAAAAATATTAATTACTTAAAAATAGAACTTAAAATTGAAAACTTAAAAGAATTTAAAAATTTTGTTATTAAACATTTATGAAAAATTTTAAATATTTTTTTGAATTTTTAGCAATTATTATATTATTTTCAATCTTTAAAATTATTGGATATAAGCTTGCATCTAATTTTGGAAACCTCATAGGAAAAATTTTTGGGCCTTTATTTAGATCTAAAAAAGTAACTTCCGAAAATATCAAAAAACTAAATTCTTCATATAAAGAAATTGAAATTAATGAAATTATTAGAAAAATGTGGGGTAACTATGGAAGAATTTTTGCAGAATATCCTTACATACCAAGTTTTAGAAAAAAAAAATTAGAACATTATTTAGAAATTAAAGGCAAAAAAAATCTAGAAAGAATAAAAAAAGATAACGAACCTGTTATCTTTGTATCTGGTCATTTTAATAATTTTGAGCTAATGGCAATGATAATAGAACGAGAGGGAATAAATCTGTCTGCAGTTTACAGACCTCTAAATAACAAATTTTTAAATATTATTATGGAGTATTTGAGAAAAAAATATATTTGCAAAAATCAAATTAGAAAAGGGTTAAAAGGTCTAAGGGAAGCTTTAACACGCTTTAAAAAGGGAGAAAGTTTAGCTATAATGATTGACCAAAGGGTTTCGGAAGGTATTGACAGCAAACTATTTGGTAAAAATGCTTTTACAACAACCATACCAGCCCAATTTATTAAAAAATTCGATTGCGTGGTTCAACCAGTTTTTATAGAGAGGGTTGATGGAGTTTACTTCAAAGTTTTTTTTGAAGAACAACTACGCTTTGATAAAAATCAAAATATCGAACAAATCACAGAAGTATTAAATGAATGGCTAGAGAAAAAAATTATTAAAAATCCAGATCAATGGATCTTAACGCATAATCGTTGGAAACGATGACTATTTTAATTTTTCTCTTTTTAATTGAGCCTCGACAAAAGAGAAATAAGCTTCTTGTAGATCTACATTCCAATAATTCAGATCTTTTAACATAATTTTTTTATCTGACACTGCGCAAATTACATGGTCTCCAGGTTCGATAATTTCAAAATTATTGGGTAAATATTTTAATTTAGCTAATTTATTTTTCATTTTTTAAGTTATAAGTTTATTATAAATGATTGTTGGAATTATTGGAAGTGGTGGGAGAGAGCATGCAATTTGTTCTAAAATTAGAGATTCCATAAAAAATGGCAAAATTTTTTGTATTCCTGGCAATGCTGGTACAAACAGTATTGCGGAAAATATTGAAATCAAAATTGATGATTTTAAATCTATAAAAGATTTTTGTTTAAAAAATAAAGTTGAACTTTTAATAGTTGGGCCAGAAAAACCTCTTGTAGATGGAATTGTAGATTATTTCAATGATACAAAAATTAAAGTATTTGGACCTGATAAAATTTCTTCACAGCTTGAAGGCTCTAAAATATTTACCAAGAAAATATGTTCCAAATATAATATACCTACTGCAAATTTTAAAATATTTGAAAATATTGAGGACACCAAAAAATTTTTAGTTAATTCAAAATATCCTTTAGTGATTAAAGCAGATGGGTTAGCTGCGGGAAAAGGAGTTTATATTTGTAAAAATTTTAATGAGGGTCTAACTGCAACTGAGGAAATCTTTGCAGGGAAATTTGGGACCGCAGAAAATTTATTAGTTGAAGAATTTTTAATTGGAGAAGAAATGAGTTATTTTATAGTTTGTGATGGGGAAAATTATAAATTTATTGGGACTGCACAAGATCACAAAAGGGTTGGAGAAGGAGACAAAGGGAAAAATACTGGGGGCATGGGATGCTATTCTCCCTCTAGGTTATTTACATCTGATTTAGCTAAAAAAATAAACACAAGAATTGTCAATCCTGCTTTAAGTGCAATTAAAGATATGGGTACTAAATATAAGGGATTTTTATACGTAGGTTTAATGATAAAAGATAACAATCCTTATCTGGTAGAATTCAATGTCAGGATGGGAGACCCTGAATGCCAAACTATTTTGCCTTTATTAGAAGATGATTTAACCAAAATAATGATTAATTCTTGTTCAGGTGACTTAAAAAAAAATGAAATTAAATTAAGTAAAAAAAAAAGTATTTGTATAGTATTGTGCTCAAAAGGTTATCCTGAAAAATATAAAAATAATACTCAAATTAAAAACTTAGGTAGTTTAAAATTAAAAAAAAATGAATATTTATTTCATGCGGGCACCAAATTAGAAAATAACGAAATTTTAAGCTCTGGCGGTAGAGTTTTGAATTTTGTGTCTATATCTGAAAATTTTAAAACTTCTAGGGATGATGTAATTAATTTAATTAATCAACTTAGTTGGGGAAATGGTTTTTTTAGAAAAGATATTGGCTACAAAGTAATAGACTAATGCGAATAATTTCTGGGAATTTTAAAGGAAAAAAATTAATCACTCCAAAAGATAAATACACTAGACCTTTAAAAGATGCTGTTAAAGAGTCAATTTTTAACATTTTAGAACACTCAAATTTATTTAAAAATAGATTGTATAATTCCAATATCTTAGATCTTTTTTCAGGTGTAGGTGCATTTGGATTAGAGTGTATCTCAAGAAATTCAAAGCATGTTACATTTTACGAAAATTATTCTCCAGCTTTAGAAATGTTAAAAAAAAATATACAAAACCTAGATTGTTCTAATAAGACGGAGGTTATAATAAAAGATATATTTATTTCAGAAAAATTAATTACAAATATAAAAAATTATGATTTTATATTTTGTGATCCACCATTTAAGGAGCCTAGAATGACTAATTTAATTAATATTATTAGAGATAGCAAAATTTTGAAAAAAGATGGGATTATTTTAATACACAGGGATAAAAAAAAATTGGATAAGTTTCCAAAATATTTTAAAGTCTTGATAGCTAAAAATTATGGAAGATCTAAAATTTTATTTGGAAAATTTGATTAAACCAAGATTTTCTTAGTTTCTTTTTTTATTAATTCGACTGCGGGCTGATTAAATGGATTTATTTTCATCATTTTGCCAAGCAAAATTGTCTCTAACATAAAAAAAGTAAATAGTATGCCGAGAGTTTCCTCATTTTTTTTTAAAATCTCAAAACTCCTAAATGGAATTCCCTTAGATTTAAATACATTAATAGTGGCCAATTTTTGTGCAATTTTAACGGAGGTTAAAGAATGTTTTTTTAAATACTTAAAATTATCGAGAATATTTTTGCCGTTAATTTTTTTTGCTTTAGTTTCTATTACATCAAAGAAAGTAAAGAATGAATTTTTATTACCATCTAAATAAAGTTGCATTAAACTATGATTGTCCTTAGGCATATCAGAAATTATAGGAAGTACACCATTTGAATTTTTTCCTAAACTTTCTGCAACAAGTTGTTGATACCATTTAAAAAAACTATATGAACTCTCATCATAATTAAGTATTATAGAATTAGTTTTTTTTTTTTTAGTTAAATTATAAAGTGAGCTAACATTAACCAATAAATTTTTAACAAAATCTTTATTTAAAATCAATTTATCAAATTTTTTAAATTTATTACTATCTAGACCCATTAGTTCAGCAGGCAGCATGCCAACTTCGGATAAAACAGAGTATCTGCCTCCAATAAAATTTTTATGTTCTATTATTTCTGATTTTAATTTTAATGCTAGATTTCTTAAATAATTATTTCTCTTTTCAGTAATAAAAAGTTTATTTTTAGATGAAAAAATATTTTCATTTACAATAGTTTCTAAAGTATTTCCTGATTTAGAAATAATTAAATTTAAATTTTTTTTGTTAGTTTTTATTGTCTCATTTTTTGTGTCTAGATTATCAAAAAAATAAAATTTTTTTTTAATTTTAGGCTTCATAAATTCATAAATTGCCTTAGAACCCAAAGATGACCCTCCCATTCCATAAATCTGATAAATATCAAATCTCTTAAGTCTTTTTAATTGTTTTTTGTCATATGAGTATGGATAGGATTTAGCAAAGCTACTAATAAGATTATTCGTGTCAGATTTTTCGTTAATCAAATTTTTAAATTTACCTTTCAGACTTTTTTGTATTTTATGATCTTTAAAATTTAAAAATTTTATATTTTTTGCTAACATTCAATTAGTCTTTTATTTGATCAAGTACAAAATCTTCTGTGGATGAACTACTTGATAAATTTTCATTTGTATCTCGCGGTGATTTGTCAGATTTTATAGAAGATAGAATGTCATCAATTTCATCCTCAATTGTAGCTTTTCTTGATTTTTTTACAGGATCTTCAGGCGTTGGCAAAGATTTGAAGTCTGGTGGTAAAACTAAAGGATTTTTTTTGATAACTAAAAATTCATCACTAGACTCATATTTTTTTCCAGATAATGCATCCTTTACATTCTGACATGAGTAAACTGATAAGAACAAAAATAGTATAAATATTTTTTTAGTCATTTCTTTTATCTCTTATACCTTTAAAAAAAAATTCATCTAAAATAAGGCAAATAACCCCTACTGTTATAAAAATATCTGCAGGATTAAAAATAAACCAATGAAGATCATCAATGTGAAAGTCGATAAAATCTGGCACTGCATTATATAATAATCTATCAAATAAATTTCCTAATGCACCTCCTAATATTATTAAAAAAAAATATTTTCTTATATCTTCTAATTTAAACAAAATATAAATAATTAAAACATTAATTAAAATTATTATAAAAGTTATAAAATTATAAACTTGTTTACTCTCTAAAGATAGTAAACCAAAAGCTATTCCCTCGTTCCAAATTAAATGAATGTTTAAAAAAGATGTTATAAATATTTGTTGACTATTTAAATCTTCAAACAAATTTATTACATGAGTTTTGCTTATTCTGTCGATTAAAAAAATTATTATAACTATCGAAGAATATAAAAAAAAAAATTTACTCTTTTTTGGCATAACCATAATTATGTCTCTCGCACTTTTCTTGAAATATTTTCCAACAAACAGGGCATTTCTCTCCTACTGCTTTTTTTGTTATAACATTTGTACTAGCTTTAATATCAGAATTTAATTTCAATTGTGCAACTGAAGTAATGCATATTTCCGCAAAATCATAATTCTTTAAAAGATTATATTTTTCTTTGTTAAGTTCTATTATTATCTGAGCCTCTAAACTAGAACCAATTAACTTATCTGCTCTTCTTAGCTCTATGCTTGAAAGTGCAATTTCTCTTACATTTAATATTTCTTTCCATTTTTCAGCAAGATTTTCATTTTTCCAATTTTTTGGAATCGATGCGAATTTTTCTAAATGTATGCTGACATCTGACTCATTTTTAATTAATTTAAAAATCTCTTCGGTAGTAAATGATAGGATTGGAGCAAACCATCTTAATAGACAGTCAAGTAAAATATTCAAAATTTTTAAACAATTTTCTCTTTTTTTTGATTTTATATCATCACAATACAAAGAGTCCTTTCTTATATCAAAATAAAAGGATGACAAATCAACGGTGCAAAAATTCAGTAAATCTTTATAAAGTAAATGAAAATTATAAGATTTAAAGTTTTTAAGAAAACTTTCGTTCAGTAAATATATTTTGTGTAACATAAATTGATCAAGTTCAGATAGGTCATCATAATTAATATTATTGAAATTAATTTGTGAAAATTCATCATTTAAATTACCTAGTATATATCTAAAAGTATTTCTTATTTTTCTATATGCATCTGCATGTTGCTCTAAAATTGTGTAATCTATTCTTAGATCCTCAGAATAGTTAGATGCCGCTACCCATATCCTCAAAATATCAGCACCATATTTTTTTAAAATCTCATCTGGCGAGATTACATTTCCCATTGACTTGGACATTTTTAAGCCCTTTCCATCTACGACAAATCCATGTGATAAAATTGCTTCAAATGGTGCCGAGCCTCTTGTTCCACACGATTGTAAAAGAGATGAATGAAACCAGCCTCTATGCTGATCTGATCCCTCTAAATACATTGATGCGGGCCATTTTAGATCTTTTCTTGTTTCTAAAACAAATGAATGTGTTGATCCACTGTCAAACCATACCTCAACGATATCCGATAATTTTATAAAATTTTCGGCCTTGTATTTTTTTCCAAGAAATTTTTGAGCATCATCCTTAAACCAGCAATCTGATCCCTCTTTTTCGTAAATTTTTGCAATATTTTCAAATACCTCATCATCTGCAAGAACTTTTCCATCATCTTTATTTAAAAATATTGGCAAAGGTACGCCCCAGACTCTTTGTCTTGAAACACACCAGTCTGGTCTGGTCTCAATCATAGATTTTAATCTCTCTTTACCCTTTTCTGGATAAAAAACTGTTTTATTAATTGCTTTTAATGCCTTGTCCCTAAGACCATGACTTTCCATTGATATAAACCATTGTGGAGTTGCTCTATGTACTAAAGGTGCTTTTGATCTCCACGAGTGAGGATAAGAATGATTTAATTTTCCGTTAGAAACTAGCTTTTTTTCCTCTTTCAGTTTTTCTATTACTAAAGTATTTGCTTTAAATATGTGAGTGCCCTCAAATAATGGAATATTTTTGGTATATTTTCCGTCATCATCAACAGTTTCTAGGGCTTTAATACCATTGTTTAAACATAAATTAAAATCATCTGGACCATGACTAGGTGCACAATGTACTATTCCTGTGCCTTGTTCTGTAGTGACAAATCTTGCATCAAGCATCGGGATATCATGATTGTATCCAAGATTTAAGAAAGGATGTGTGCATATTGTTCCTTCAAATACATTTCCATGAAGCTCAGAAATTTTTTGATATTTTTCAATTTTGCAATTTTCTAAAAAAGAATTTAGCAAATCTTTCGCAACAATAATTTTTTTATTTTTAAAATCAGATTCACTCTCTACTTTAATAATTAAATATTTGAGACTTTTATTAAAAGCTAACGCTTTATTAGCTGGAATTGTCCATGGAGTAGTTGTCCAAATAATAACTTCACAGTTTAGAAGATCTTTATTATTTGAATTTTTTACAGGAAAAGACGCGTATATAGTATCTGATGTGTGATCTAAATATTCAACCTCCGCATCTGCTAATGCTGTCTTTTCTACTGTGGACCAAAGAACTGGTTTATAACCCCTATACAAGCTTCCTTCTTTTAAAAATTTTCCTAACTCTCTAACTATTTGAGCCTCAGCACTAAAGCTCATTGTTGAGTAATAATTATTCCAATCACCTATTACACCTAACCTTTGAAATTGGTCTTTGTGAATCTTAATCCATTTTTCTGCAAACTCTCTACACTCTTTTCTAAATTCGACTATTGGAATATCATTTTTATTTTTTTTGTTTTTTTTATATTGCTCCTCAATTTTCCACTCAATAGGCAAACCATGGCAATCCCACCCTGGAACATAAACTGAGTCTTGACCATTCATTTGATGAAATTTAGTAACAATATCCTTCAAGATTTTATTAAGAGCTGTTCCCATATGGATATTCCCGTTTGCATATGGTGGGCCGTCATGTAAAACAAATTTTTTTTGGCCCTTGCTTTTCTCTCTCAATTGTTTGTATAGATTTATATCGGTCCAATACTGAATTAAATTTGGTTCTTTAACCGGTAGGTTTGCTTTCATCGAAAAAGATGTTTTGGGTAAATTTATTTGCTCTTTGCTCATTAATTAAATTTTTTAGCTTTTTTTATATCGAGTTTTATTTGTTTTTTTAGATTATTTATATTTTCAAATTTTTTTTCACCTCTAATAAATTTTATAAACTGAACTCTAATTCTTTTACCATAAATTTTTTTATTAAAATTAAATATATTTACTTCTAATAGTATTTTTTTTTGATTAAATGTTGGTCTAATACCTAAATTAGCAATTCCTTTATAATTCTTTTTATTTGGCACTAAATTTAATTTGACGGCGTAAACACCTAATTTTGCTATCACATAATTTTGCATCTCAATGTTACATGTAGGAAAACCAATTGTTTTTCCCAACTGCCTACCTTTTTTAATAACACCTTCTACTGTCCAAAATCTTCTTAAATACTTATTAGCTATATCTAGCTTACCATCCTGCAATAATTTTCTTATTAAAGAAGAAGAAATCATTTTGTTTTTTATTATAAGCGGTGATGGT
>CACLEU010000012.1 GCA_902606075.1 uncultured Pelagibacteraceae bacterium | reverse complement strand
ATATATCCTCCCAAAAAAAATATTTTCAAAATTAAAAAATCTTAAACCTGGTAAGGGCGGAGAAATTCACATTACGGATGCAATCAAAAAATTAATTAACGAAGGTGACAAATTTATTGGACATAAATTCAATGGAAAATATTTAGATTGTGGAAGCATGTCTGGATATATTAAATCAGGAATAGAAATATCTAAATTATGAAATTGTGCATGATAGGTACTGGCTACGTGGGTCTTGTTAGCGGAGTTTGTTTTTCAGATCTTGGAAATACTGTTTATTGTGTAGATAAAGACATCGAAAAAATTAATGCACTTAATAAAGGAATAATTCCAATATACGAACCAGGATTAGAGGAAATTTTAAAACAAAATTATAAACAAAAAAGATTAATATTTACAAATAATTTAAAAGAAGCAGTAGAGAACTCTGATATTATATTCATTTGCGTTGGTACTCCCACTAAAAAAAATAGTAACTCGGCTGATTTGAAATATGTTTTTAATGTTGCAAATAATTTAAAAAAATTCATAAAAAAGTACAAAGTTGTTATCACAAAGTCTACTGTACCTGTCACTACTGGTGATAAAATTGAAAAAATTTTGATAAAACAAAAAAGAAAAAAATTAGTAGATGTTGTTTCTAATCCTGAATTTTTAAGAGAGGGTGAAGCAATAAGAGATTTTTTGAGCCCCGATAGAGTTGTAGTCGGAACTGATAGTGATAAGGCAAATAAATATCTTAAAAACCTTTATTTACCCATAATTAAAAAGACAAGCAGATATTTTAGAACTTCAAGACGTGGAGCTGAACTAATTAAATATGCATCAAATGCCTTCCTAGCTACAAAGATATCCTATATCAATGAATTAGCAAATCTTTGTGAAAAAACAGATGTTGATATTAAAGAAATTTCTCAAGGTATGGGCTCAGATCAACGAATAGGGGATAGATTTTTAAGAGCAGGCCCAGCATACGGTGGCTCTTGTTTTCCTAAAGATACTAGAGCAATAATAGATACCTCAAATAAGTTTAAATCAAATTTATCAATTATAAAAGCTGTAATTAAATCAAATGAGGATAGAAAAAAATTATTAACAGAAAAAGTATATAAAATTTTAAATAATAATCTAAAAAATAAATTAATAACTTTTTTAGGAGTTACTTTTAAGCCTAACACTGACGATATGAGAGAAGCATCAAGTTTATATATGATACCAAAATTATTAAAAAAAGGAGCTATTATCAATTATTTTGATCCGTCAGGTAAAAAAAATGAATTTAAAAAATTTAAAAGAGTTAAATATTGTAAAAATGCATCTCAAGCATGCCTTAGATCAGATTTAATATTACTTCACACTGAATGGAATGAATTTAAAACTTTAAATTTCAAAAAATTAATTAAAAAAAACAATTTTAAGGTATTTGATATGCGTAATCTATATTCTCCAAAATCAATGAAAAAAAAAGGTATCAATTATTTTGGTATAGGAAGATAGTTATTTTATTTCTAAAATTGCATCAATCTCAACAGCAACACCTAACGGTAAACTATTTACACTAACTGCTGCCCTAGTATGCATACCTTTATCTTCAAGGATCTTCACCAACATATCAGATGCACCATTAATAACTTTTGGTTGTTCTATAAAATCATCTGTTGAATTAACAAAACCGACAATTTTTATGCAAGATTTAATTTGATCTAGATCTCCAGATAATATTTTCTTTGCTTGAGCCAAAATACTTAGCGCACATCTTTCTGCTGCTTTATATCCGTCTTCGGTATTTAAATCTTTACCCAATTTACCTTTTATCAACTCACCTTTTGAGTTCATAGAGATTTGCCCAGAAATATATAATAATTTTCCAACAATTTTACTTGCTACGTATGATCCTACTGGCGCGGGCGCTTCAGGTAAAACAATGTTATTTTCTTTTAATCTTTTATCAGCACTCATTTATTTTTTTTCTTTTTACTTCTATCGTATTCTTTTCTTTTCTCAATCAAAATCAATGCCTCTTCCATTGTAAGTTCAGCAGGATCTTTCTCTTCAGGAATTGTAGCATTTAATGATTTGTATTTGATGTAAGGTCCGTACTGACCTTTCATAATTCTCACTGGTTTTTTTTCTTCTGGATGCTCACCTAAATCTTTTATTATTGAGGATGAAATTCTTCCTGGTTTTGCTTCTGATATTAAAGTTATCGCTCTATTTAATCCTATATTAAATAATTCATCGATATTTTCTAATCTTGCAGATTTATTATCACATTTTAAATATGGACCAAATCGTCCAACGTTAATTGTAATGTCTTTATCTAAGTCTGGATGTCTACCTATCATTTTAGGAAGTGAACATAAATATTTTGCCTTATCAAGATCAACATTTTCTATATCCAAACCTTTTGGTATTGATACGTTTTTAAAGTTACTTTCTTCTTTCTTTTTCTTTTTGCTTTTAGTTTTCGGTTTTTTAATATTTTCTATTTCTTCATCGCTTAGTTCGTATTGCAAATAAGGTCCAAATCTTCCATTTTTTAAATAAATATCCTTACCGATATCATTTTTTCCTATTAATTTAGGTTCTGCCAGATTCATTTGTTGTGATGCTTTAATTTTAGAAAGAGGTCTTGTGAATTTACATTCTGGATAACCAGAACATCCAATAAATGCACCTCCTCTAAAGCTATTTTTCAAACTTAATTCTCCCGTTTGACAAAGCTTACATTTTCTATCAATTTTGCCATTTTCATCCGTATTAAATATTAACTTTCCCAAACTATCATTTAATAAATCAAGCACTTCACGTGTTCTCTTTTCTTTTACATTCAAAACATTTCTGTTAAAATCTATCCAAAAGTGATTTAAAACTTTTATCCAGTTTTCTTTCCCTGAGGTAATATCATCTAATTGATCTTCAAGTTTAGCAGTAAAATCATAGTCAACATATCTTGAAAAAAGTTTCTCCAAAAAGGCAGATAGTAATTTTCCTCTATCGGTTGGAAAAAATCTCTTATTTACTATATCAGCATATCCTCTATTAGATATAACAGAAATTATACTTGCATATGTTGAGGGTCGACCAATTCCTAATTCTTCTAATTTTTTAACTAAACTGGCTTCTGAAAAACGAGGAGGTGGTTGTGTAAAATGCTGTTCATCATTGAATTCCTTTATGTCGATTGGTCCTTTAGAAACTTCAGGTAATATTTTTTCATTGTCATTATCTTCAATTTTTTGAAGTTTTAAAAAACCATCAAATCTTATAGTTGAGCCACTAGATTTTAATATATTCATTCCATCATCAGAGGTAATTAATATAGTTTTTCTATCAAATTTAGCTGGCTGCATTTGAGATGATAGAGCTCTAGACCAAATAAGATCATATAATTTGTACTGATCTGTACTTAAATATTTTTTTATGCTTTCAGGTGAATTTTTTATTTCCGTCGGTCTTATTGCTTCATGAGCTTCTTGTGCGTTCTTAGCTTTTTTTCCTGAATAATTGTTAGCTTGTTCAGGAAGGTAATTACCACCATAATTTTCCTCTATATATTTCCTAAATAATGGAATTGCCTCTTTAGATATATTAGTACCATCAGTCCTCATATAAGTTATTAAACCTTTAGTATCCCCATCTATCTCGATACCTTGGTAGAGTCTTTGCGCAATTTGCATTGTTCTAGAAGCACCAAAACCTAATTTACTAGATGCAGATTGTTGAAGAGTTGAAGTTGTGAATGGACCTGATGGATTCCTTGTATAAATTTTTGAGGTTATATCTTTAATTAAGTATTTTTTTTCTTTTATCTTCGATATAGCTTTATTAATATCTTCTTTATTTCGAAAACTAAATTTTTCAATTTTTTCTCCGTTTATTTCAGATATTAATGACGTAAGAATATTTTGTGAAGAAGTAATGAAATTTACATTTAGTGTCCAAAATTCTTCTGGATTAAAAACTTCAATTTCATGTTCTCTTTCGGTCAACAATCTTAAAGCTACAGATTGAACTCTACCAGCCGACTTAGAGCCTGGTAATTTAGTCCATAGTATTGGTGAAATGTTAAAACCTACTAAATAATCTAAAGCTCTCCTAGCCATATAAGCATCAATAAGTTGAATTTCTAGTGATCTTGGATTCTCTATGCCATTTATAACTGCTTTTTTTGTGATTTCATTAAATACCACTCTTTCTATTTTTTTGTCTTTAAGTATTTTTTTTTCATCTAAAAATTCTTTAACATGCCATGCTATTGCTTCACCTTCACGATCAGGGTCAGTAGCTAGAATAATTTTGTCAGAGTCTTTTGCTACATCTGTAATTTCTTTTAAATATTTTTTCGAAAAACTATCTACTTCCCATATCATTTTGAATTTATTTTCTGGATCTACAGATCCATTTTTAGATGGTAAATCTCTGATATGGCCATAACTGGCTAAAACCGTGTAATTTTTTCCTAAATACTTATTTATTGTTTTTGCTTTAGCTGGGCTTTCAACAATGACTAAATTCATCATAACAAAAGTACATTAAAGACCTAGATAGTCAAATTAATAAATTTTTGTCTTAGATTCTGTCTTATTTATTAGGCGTTTTATATTTTCTCGGTGTGTATAAAAAATCATTATGAACATTATAAAGTAGAAATAATAAAGGGGATCAGAAATAAAAAAATATTGAAAAATAGGTATGCAAAAACTAGAAATCATTGAACTTAAAGAAGAGTATTTAAATATAAAAAATATCAACAACCAAATTATACAAAATACCAAACCTGACAAATAATTTAGACAAAATAAAATACCGACATAAGTTGCAACACCTTTGCCTCCTCTAAACTTAAGCCACACTGGAAAAACATGGCCTATAAAAACAGATAAAGAAGCCAAGTATAGTTGATCATTAAAATAAAACTTAATAAATAATATTGGTATAACTGCTTTTAAAATATCAAGAATTAATGTTAAATATCCTACGAACTTATTACCAGATCTTAAAACATTAGTTGCTCCTATATTTCCAGATCCTATATTTCTTATGTCTTTACCTATAAAAATTTTTGTTAAGATAAGTCCAAATGGAATTGAGCCAAATAAATATGAAATCAAACTAATTAAAATAATTTCTAAATTTAGCATTTGAACAATTCTATTCCATTAATAAAAGTGCTTAAAACTTTACCTTGCAGTTTTTTATCTTCTATACAAGTATTCTTAGATTTTGATATCATTTTTTCTTTTTTTACTACCCAAGGTTTATATAAGTCAACTATACATAAATCTGCATTGTTACCCACCGAAAGACTTCCTTTATCGATTTTTAAAATCTTAGCAGGGTTGGATGTTATGCATTCAATAAGTTTATTTAATTTTACTGAGCCATTGTGGTACAATTCAAGTACAAGAGGTAGCAACGTTTCAATACCAGACGCGCCAGTTGCAGCTTGTGAAAAAGTTAATCTTTTTGACTCTTCATCTTCAGGCTTGTGATCTGAAACAATAACATCGATCATATTTTGGTTAACACCCTTTATCAAAGCCAATCTGTCTTCTTCGGTTCTTAATGGAGGAGACAACTTAAGAAAAGTTCGAAAATCACCGATATCATTTTGATTTAATGACAAATTATTAATTGAAACACCTGTTGTAAATTTCACAGTTTCTTTTTTATTTTGAATTACATCTATAGATTTTCCTGATGAAATTTGTGATATATGATATCTGCAATTAAAATCTTCTAATAATGTTAAGTCTCTTTCAATTATAATTTTTTCTGCATAATCAGGAATTCCTTGCAAACCTAGTTTAGTTGCAATTATTCCGTCATTTACTTGTCCATCTTTGGATAGTTCATTGTCTTCAGCATGTTGTATTACTAAAGCATCTAAATCAAAAGCAGATCTCATAATTCTAGACATTAATCTTGTATTTTGAATAGTTTTTGTTCCATCAGTAAACCCAACTATTCCTTTTTTATTTAAAAGACCAAATTCATTCATATTTGTACCAGCAAGATTTTTTGTTAAACCCGCAGTTGGAAAAATATTAATTTTAGATTTATCTCTTCCTCTTCTTTTAAGAAAATCAACCATAGAAACGTTGTCTATAACAGGCGATGTATTAGGCATTGTAACTACGGATGTCACTCCACCAGCAAGAGCTGCATTACTTAATGTTCTAAAATTTTCTTTGTATTCAAAGCCTGGCTCTCCTACAAAAACTCTCATATCTACAAGACCTGGAAATATATATTTTTCTTTAAGATCTACATATTTTTCTCTTGAAGGTATATTATTTTGATTTACCTTTTTACCTATAGCTTCAATTTTACCCGTTTCACCGATAATTAAACCACCCATTTCCTCAATAGAGTTTTTAGGATCTACTATGTTTGCATTTAAAAAAAATTGTTTTTTCATTATTCACAAAATAATTTTAGACATGCCATTCTTACTGCCACACCTAATTCAACTTGTTCCCTAATTACACTTTTATTTATATCATCGGCCAATTTTGTATCTATCTCTATACCTCTATTCATAGGGCCAGGATGCATAATAATGGCATCACTTTTTGCCTTCTCTAATTTGTCTGGTGTCAGTCCATAATATTCATAATACTCTCTATTGGATGAAAGGAATGAACTTGTCATTCTCTCGCTTTGTAATCTTAACATCATTACAATGTCACAATCTTTCACACCTTCTTTCATATTTGTAAAAGTCTTAACACCAAATTTTTCTAAATCTTTTGGCATTAAATTAGATGGCGCAACTATATTAATGTCAGCTCCTAACATGTTTAATAAATAAATATTTGATCTAGCAACTCTTGAATGAAGTATATCCCCACAAATAGCAATTTTAAGACCTTCAATTTTATTTTTTTTTTCCATAATTGTTAGAGCATCTAGCAAAGCTTGAGTGGGATGTTCTCTTCTACCGTCACCTGCATTTAATACTGCACAATTAACTTTTTGTGATAATAGATTAGATGCACCTGAGTCTTGATGTCTTACTACAATTATATCAGGATGCATGGCATTCAATGTCATGGCAGTATCTATTAAAGTTTCCCCTTTCTTAATAGCAGAGTTAGTTATATTCATAGACATGACATCAGCACCCAATCTTTTTCCAGCAAGTTCAAACGAGCTCTGTGTTCTAGTAGATGGTTCAAAAAATAAATTAATTTGAGTTTTTCCTCTTAAAATATCAATTTTTTTATTTTTACTTTTATTTAAAGCTATGAAGTTTTTTGATTCTGAAAGAATAATTTTTACATCTAAAATCGATAAGTCTTGAATACCTAGAAGATGTTTTTTGGAAACTTTAATAGCATTTTTTGGAGTGGCCATTAAAACCAACTCTATAACTTCAAAGTATGTTTAATGCAAGCTTAATTATTTAGATAATCAATTGCACCCTGTAAAATGAATGAAGCAGCATTTTCATCGATTTTCTTTACTCTATTTGTAACATTTACGTCTAATTCTTTAGAGATGTTAAATGCCCCTTTTGTTGACATTCTTTCGTCCCAAAGCACAACATCCATCTTTAACTTTTCTGATATTATATTTGCCTTGTCAGTAACTGATTGAGCCGCTTTTCCAAAACTGCCATCCATATTAATTGGAAATCCAATTATAATTCCAGATATATTATTTTCATAAATAATGTTTGTTAATTGATCTAAAAGATATTGCATATTCCTGTAATCTATTGTTTTAAAAGGAGTCGATATTTTTCTTTTATCATCACAAATTGCTACACCTATACGTTTTGACCCTAAATCTAAACCTATTAATCTAGCATTATTATCAATTTTTTTCTTAAGAAGCTCTATAGTGATCATATTGTATTTTTCAGATATAATGATAGTTTTCGAATACTCATATCATATGACAATTGATCTTAAAACAGTAAAGCACATATCTAAATTATCTAGAATTTCAATAGATGATCACAAAGCTAAAAAATTAAGTAATGATCTAAATTCAATTTTTTCGTTTATTGAAAAATTAAATCAATTAGATACAAAAAATACTGAACCATTAACCTCAATTGCTGAAACTACATTAAAACTACGCAAAGATGAAATAAAGTCTCAAAATATACGTGAGGATATTTTAAAAAATTCACCAGATAAAAATGAAGATTTTTTTGTTGTGCCTAAGGTGGTCGAATAATGAGCAATATAACGGATTTAAAATTAGTTGATCTCGCTGATAAAATAAAAAAAAAAGAACTATCATCATTCGAAGTAACAAATGCATTTATTGAAAGATCAAAAAAATCAAAAAAACTTAACGCCTATATCTCTGAGAATTTTGAGAATGCAATTAATAGTTCTAAAATTTTTGATCAAAAACCAGATTTTGAAAAAAAACTACCTGGTATACCCATTGCAGTAAAAGACCTTTTTTGTACGAAAAATATTAGAACTACAGCTGGTAGCAAAATCCTGGAAAATTTCATTCCTACTTATGAGTCAACTGTTACTCAAAACTTACTAGATGAAGGTGGTATAATAATAGGAAAATTAAACTGTGATGAATTTGCAATGGGCTCTTCTAATGAAACAAGTTATTTTGGAAATGTTCAAAATCCTGTAGCAGAAAATCTAGTACCTGGCGGTTCTTCCGGTGGTTCATCATCAGCGTTATCTGCAAAATTAACTCCAGCAACAATAGGTACAGATACTGGTGGATCTATTAGACAACCAGCATCTTTTACTGGCACAGTTGGATTAAAACCAACATATGGTAGCTGTTCAAGATATGGTATAGTTGCATTTGCTTCCTCATTGGATCAGGCTGGACCAATGACACAAGATGTCAAAGATTGTTCTTTGATGCTCGAAATTATGAGTACCTATGATATAAAAGACTCCACTTCTGTTGAATTCAAAAGAGAAAATTATTTAAATAATTTGAATGATAATATTAAAGGAAAAAAAATAGGCGTACCAAAAGAATATAGGGTAGATGGAATGCCGAAAGAAATTGAAGAGCTATGGGAAAAGGGAATAAAAATTATTAAAGAAAATGGTGGCCATATAATTGATATAAGTTTACCTAATACTAATTATGCTTTACCAACATATTATATTGTAGCACCTGCAGAAGCTTCTTCAAATCTAGCAAGATACGATGGTGTTAAATATGGTTTTAGATCAAAAGGTGAAAATCTTATAGATATGTATGAAAAAACAAGATCTGAAGGTTTTGGTGATGAAGTAAAACGAAGAATTATGATTGGAACATACGTTTTATCATCAGGTTATTATGATGCATATTATTTGAAAGCACAAAAAGTAAGAAGACTCATCAAAAATGATTTTGATGAAGCTTATAAAGAAGTTGATGCCATATTAACTCCATCTACGCCAAGTTCAGCTTTTAAAATTGGAGAGAAATTAAATGATCCAGTATCAATGTATTTAAATGATATTTTCACAGTTCCAATTAATCTTGCAGGCTTACCCGCTATATCAATTCCGGCAGGTCACGATAAAAGGGGTTATCCATTAGGTTTACAAGTTATAGGTAAGGCATTTGATGAACAAAATATATTAAATATCGCATTTTCTTTAGAAAAGAATTTAAGCTTTAAAAATAATATAATTGATTGGTGGCTTAAGTGAATAAAAATAATGGTGAATATTTAATTACGAGAAATAATAATACATATGAAGTTATTATTGGTCTTGAAGTTCATGCCCAAGTTTTATCTGAGTCTAAATTATTTTCAACTTCCTCAACAAAATTTGGATCAGAACCTAATACTCAAGTTAGTTTAGTAGATGCAGCATTTCCAGGAATGTTACCAGTTATTAACGAACATTGTATAAAACAAGCTATCAAAACAGGTATCGGATTAAAGGCTAAGATTAATAAAAGATCTATATTTGATCGAAAAAATTATTTTTACGCTGATTTACCCCAGGGATATCAAATTTCTCAATATAAAAATCCAATTATAGGTGAGGGATCAGTTACATTAGATATGCCGAATGGTGAAAAAAATATTGCAATTGAAAGACTTCATTTGGAGCAAGATGCAGGAAAAAGTATCCATGATATAGATCCTCAAAATACATTAGTGGATTTAAATAGATCTGGTGTAGCTTTAATGGAAATTGTTAGTAAACCTGATTTAAGATCTTTAGATGAAGTGAATGCCTATATCAAAAAACTAAGATCGATAATGAGATATTTAGGGACCTGTGATGGTAATATGCAAGAAGGCTCACTAAGAGCTGATGTAAACGTCTCAGTTCGAAAAAAAGGAGATAAAGAATTGGGTACGAGATGTGAAATTAAAAATGTTAACTCTATAAAATTCATGCAAATGGCAATAGATTTTGAGGCTAATCGTCAAGTAGAAATAATTGAGGAGGGTGGTTCTATTGATCAAGAAACAAGATTATTTGATACCAAAAAAAATGAAACAAGATCAATGAGATCAAAAGAAGATGCACATGACTATAGATATTTTCCAGATCCAGATCTTTTACCCCTTGAATTGAATGACAATTATATAGATGAAATAAGAAAAAATATTCCTGAACTGCCTGATGAAAAAAAGAAAAGATTTATTGAAAAATTTAAACTATCTTCCTATGAAGCAAATATACTTGTTTCAGATATTGACATTTCAAAATATTTTGAAGAAGTTTCAAAAAACTCTGATGTAAAATTAGCTACAAACTGGATAACTGGTGAATTATTTGCATTATTAAATGAAAAGAATATTGAAATAAAAGAAAGTCCAATTTCATCTAAAAATTTATCAAAGTTGATTAATTTAATCAAAGATGGAACCATTTCAGGCAAGATTGCGAAGTCTGTCTTTGAAATAATGAGAGAAGGAGATAAAGATCCAATAACAATTGTAGAAGAAAAAGGTTTAAGACAACAAAGCGATCCTAAAGAATTAGAAAATATTATTAATAAAGTAATCGCTGAAAATCCTAAAAACGTTGATGCCTATAAATCTGGCAAAGATAAATTATTTGGTTTTTTTGTTGGTCAAGTGATGAAAAATTCAAATGGTAAAGCAAATCCAAAACTGGTTAATGAAATTTTAAAAAAAAAATTGAACTAATATGGGTTCAAACATCAAGATTACAAAAGAGCTTGAGGACTACATAAACAATCATTCTTATAAATTAAATCCAATTCAGAGCGAAATTATTAAACATAATGAAACTTTAGGTGATAAGAAAAAAATGCAAATTTCATTAAGCCAATGTTTTTTTTTGCACTTAATAATAAAACTATATAAACCGAATAAAATTTTAGAAATTGGAACATTTACTGGTTTAAGTGCTCTAACAATGGGCTTGGCTATGAATAAAGATTCAAATTTAACTGCTATAGACAAAAACAAAGAAACTTCAGAAATAGCTAGAAATTTTTTTAATAAAGCTAATCTTGAAAGTAAAATAAATCTTTTAGTAAAAAATGCTAGTGACGGACTAGATGAACTTTTTAAAAATAAAGAAACTTTTGATTTAGTATTTATTGATGCTGATAAGGAAAATTACATAGATTATTTTGAAAAATCTTTAAGAATGTTAAAAAAATCTGGAATAATTATAACAGATAATGTTTTGTGGTATGGTGATGTAGTTGATGAAAGTAAAAATGATAAACTAACAATCAAAATTAGAGAATTTAATTCATTCATTGATAAAGATAATAGAGTTGAAAATATGATTTTACCGATTGGCGATGGTTTATCAATTTGTAGAAAATTATAATGAATTATATTTTTGGATTTTATAAGTTTAAAACAATTTCAAATTTAAAAAAGAAAAAAGAACTATTATATAATTTTCAAAAAAAAGTAAATTTCAGAGGAACTATAATATTATCATCTGAAGGTGTAAATGGAACAATAAGTTTTAAAATTGGGAAATATAATTTAATAAAAAAAAATATAAAAAAAATTTTAGATTTAAAAACTTTTGATAATGAAAATTTAACACATTATAAATACCAGGCTTTTCATAAAGGTAAAATTAAAGTAAAAAAAGAACTAGTTCCAATTGGAATAAAATTAAAAAAAAGAATTATTGATAATCATATAAATCCTGAAGATTGGAATAATTTTATAAGAAAAAAAAAAACTGTTATTATTGATACTAGAAAAAATTTCGAATTTAAAGTTGGCTCTTTTAGAGGATCAGTTAATCCTAAATTAAATAATTTTAGAGACTTTCCCAAATTTTTTAAAACATTAAAAAAAGATAATAATATAGGAATGTTTTGCACAGGTGGTATTAGATGTGAAAAAGCAAGTTTTTATTTGAAAAATAGAGGTTTTAAAAATGTTTTTCAATTAAGTGGAGGTATAATTAATTATTTGAATAAAATTGATAAAAAAAAAAGTTTATGGAAAGGGGACTGTTTTGTTTTTGACAATAGAATTTCTGTAAAACATGGTCTAAAACCCGGTAATTTAAAAATTTGTGCGGGTTGTAGAGAGCCTATTACAAAATTAGAAAAATATAATCGACAATATGAGGAAGGTGTTAGTTGTTCTAATTGTTTTAATAAATTAACTAATAAACAGAAACAAAGATTTCGTATGAGACAAAAGCAAATTAATCAATCAAAAAAAAAGGGGCAAAAATATTTTTATCAAATTGAAAAATAAAATACTATGAACAAAAAAATCAATTTATTAAAAGAACCGATTTGGCTGTTGTTAAGAAAAGTAACCTTTCCAGCTAGTATTGGATCCTTATTTCAAACTTTTTATAATTTAGTTGATACCTTTTTTGCTGGAAAAATATCACCTGAAGCTTTAAGTGCATTAGCTAAATCTTTTCCAATATATTTTATTATAATTGCAATTGGTGTTGGTGTAGGTGCCGCTACTAATACTCTAATTGGAAATTCAATCGGCGAAAAATACCAAAAAAGAGCATCGATGTACGTCGCACAATCACTTTTATATGCTGTTCTAGTATCTTTATTGGTTACTTTTGTTGGTCTAAATATATCAAATTTTTTATTGGAGCTAATGGGGTCTACTTTAGAGAATATTTTATTAACAAGAGAGTATTTAGACATAATATTTTATTGTACTATTTTAGTTTTAATACAAACTTCTTTGAATGGCACTCTTAATGCTCAAGGAGATACAAAGAGTTACAGAAATGTTTTAATTTTTACATTTTTTTTAAATATTATATTAAATCCCCTATTTGTTTTTGGATTTGCTTTTATACCTGCTTTTGGAATTTCTGGGATAGCTATTGCAACCGTTATATGTCAGTTTATAGGGGCAACTTATTTAATTTACAAAGTTTATTGTTGTAAACTAAAAAAGTATTTATTTTTGCAATGTTTTAAACCCAAAACTTTTTATTTTAAAAATCTGATATTTCAATCAGTTCCAGTTATGTTTAGCATGCTTTTGATAGGAGTTGGTTTATTTAATGTTTTATATTTTGTAGGAAAATTTGGTGAATTGGCTGCTGCAGGTTACGGCACTGCTTTAAGGATAGAACAAGTTTTTTTATTACCTGTTATAGGATTAAACACAGCAGTGCTTTCTATATCAAGTCAAAATTTTGGAGCTAAAAACTTTAAACGAATTAGAGAATTATATTTAAAAGCACTCAAATTTGGTTGTTCTTTTATGGCATTAGCAGGTATTATAATTTATTTTAATGCATCTTTTCTAATAAGTTTATTTACAGAAGATGTGAACACAATTAGCTATGGTACAATTTATCTAAAAATTGCAGCCTTAATTGGTCCTATCTACCCAACTTTCTTTATTACGACTGCTTTATTCCAATCAATAAAAAAACCAATATACAGTTTATATCTGGGGATATTAAGATTAACAGCTCTACCATTTTTATGTTTATGGTACGTAATAAATATTAAAGACGGATCATATGAAGATATTTTCTATACTTTATTATTTACTAATTGGTTTATGGGTTTTTGTATTTTAATATTTATTGGATCTTTTTTTAATTCTGTATTTAAAAAAATTAATTAGTTTTTTCTAATCTTTTTTCAAGTTTTCTTACAAAATAAGAAACTACTAATATTAAAATTAGATATTCAAATATTAAAAAAGTGTAAATCTCCAATGGCCTATAAGTGGTAACAACAAGTTCGTTAGCTTTTCTTGTTAAATCTCCAATTCCTATAATTGAAACCAAAGATGACATTTTTAATACATAAACAAATTGATTTCCAATAGCAGGAAGAATATTTTTAATAGCTTGAGGTAAAATTATAAGTCTTAATTTTTTAAAGAAACCAAATCCGAGAGAGCTTCCAGCTTCCCATTGAGATTTACGTATTGAGTTAATACCCGCTCTAAATATTTCAGCTTGAAAAGCACTTTCACTTATAGATAAGGCAATAATACCTGATACAAACGGACTAAAACTTATGCCCGTCATTATCGGTAAACCATAATAAATCCATAGAATTAAGACCAATAATGGAACCGCTCTTACAATTTCGACATAACCAATATTTATATATGTTAAAAATTTATTTTTTGCCAAGGATGGTATAGCTATTATTAGTCCTAAAATAATTGAAATAAATATTGATACCAAAGATATGTATATAGTTGTTGTAAAACCACTAACAAGAAATTTTAGATTTGTAAGACCGTCTACATTACTTGGAGATAAAATTAACCAGTCCAATTCCTGTTTTGAACAAGAATTAAGAAATAATAATAAAAACAGCAGAAAAATAAAATTTTTCACACATGTATTTATAAAGAATTAAATATTAATATCTAATTTATTATAAGCTCTTAAGATTATATTTTGATAAAAGTTCTTTAAAAAAACCAGATGATTTTTTACTGCTTATCCAATCGTTGACGTATTTTATCCATTTAGTATCACCTTTACTAACCATCATTGCTAAAAAAGCAGGATTTTTTTCTCCGTCTGGAACTATTACTAATTGTGGATATTTTATTACTAGTTTATTTGCCTCTGTTGAACTAGTAATATTTCCATCTGCTCTGCCAGCTAGAACTTCTTGAAAATCTCTTGCTGGGGCTTCTACAGAATTTAATTTAGATTTTGGAAAAAATTCTTTTGCTTTTTCTTCTTGAGAAGTCCCAAGTGTAGTTGCAATAGTTACGTTACTATTATTTAATGAATCCCAAGTTGAAAATTTATTTAAATTTTTCTTTAGAATTAATGGAACAGTTCCATATTTATAATATGTATCTGTAAAGCCTGCAACTTCTGCTCTTTTAGGAGTTTTAGTAACACTAGTTGAAATATCATATCTTCCTGAAGTGATTCCGGAAACTATAGTTTTCCATTCTGCAGGCACAAATTTAATTTTTACACCCATATCTTTTGCTAATTCATTCATAACATCTATATCAAAACCTTTATATTTATTAGTAGCTGGATCTTTCATTGTCATGGGATCCCAGTCGCCAGTTGTACCAACTTTTAATTCACCTGAAGACAAAATTTTATCAAGGCTTGATGAATAGGCAGGTAGTGCAAATAAGAAACTTAATATAAGTATAATAATCTTTTTCATATATATTTAATTACTTTAATTAGGGAAAGATTTCTTGGTTAACCTTGACGCACATCAAAAGATTAGACGTATTTTGCACTATCATTCAGCCAACGCCAAAAATCCTCAGAAAATGATCTTCTAACAAATATATTAATATTATTATCTCCTTTATTATGAAGAATGGTATCTATGTGATTAACAATTGTTTGTGCAACAGAACCATTTTTTTTTTTAAAATCATTAAAATTATAAGGACAGCTTTTAGATAACAAATCATAAATTTTGTTACCCTTTAGATTAATCATTATCCAGTGATCAGAAACATTCGTAACTGCTCCTTGATTTAATTTTGAAATTTCATTGAATAGACTTTCTTCCAAATTTAATTGATCTTCTAAACTAATATTTTTATCATTAGAGTAAATTAACCACTCATCTGGACTTAACCATAATAAATTAAATTTTTCGTTACCCGATGAAGTATTTGCTTCGTTAGGTGGTAAAATTGACAATATTTTTCCAATTTTGGTTGAGAATTGTCTTTTATTGCCTCTAAGATTTATTTTAATTGTTGGTTCAATTTCAATAATTTTTAAATCATCATAATTTTTTTCTGATTTTATTGGAGAATTAAAATTAAGCATTTAGTCTTTCGTTATCTTTATCGTAAAAAACTGCATCAGTGATCGTTACATTAATATTTTCATTTTCCATTGGAACTATTAATCTTTTACCTTTTAATTTTTTTCCATTTTTAACTATTGCTAAAGCAATTGATTTATTTAGATTTGGGCTAAAATAACTTGAGGTAACATGACCCAACATTTCTATTGGTTTTTTTTCTAAACTTTCAATTAGCTGTGATCCTTCTTCCAAAACCTCTTTAGGATCATCAGTTAATAAGCCAACTAATTGTTTTCTATCATCTCTTATTGTATCGCTCCTGTATAATGATCTTTTCCCAATAAAATCATATTTTTTTTTACCAATAATCCAATCCATTTGCAGATCCGATGGTGTTAATGTTCCATCAGTATCTTGGCCAGTGATTATGAAACCTTTTTCCGCTCTAAGTAAATGCATAGTCTCGGTACCATAGGGTGTGATATTAAATTCTTTTCCTGCTTCCATGCATTTTTCCCAAACATTTAGTGCAAAATTAGACTGCACATTAATTTCGTAACTAAGTTCTCCGGTAAAACTTATTCTCATTATACGACAATTAACATTATCTATTATTGAATTTTTAAACGACATATGTGGAAAATTTTCATCTGATAGATCTAAGGCAGGTATTAATTTTTTAATTATTTTTTTAGAATTCGGACCACAAATACTCATTGTTGAATATTGATCTGTAACAGAAGTTAAATATACATTTAATTCTGGCCATTCTGTTTGTAAATAATCTTCAAGTTTGGATAGAACACTAGCAGCACCACCTGTTGTAGTTGTCATTATATAGTGATTTTCTCCTAATCTTGTTGTAACACCATCATCATAGACCATACCATCTTCATTAAGCATTAAGCCATATCTGCATTTACCAATAGCAAGTTTTGACCATGCATTTGTATAAACTCTATTTAAAAATTCAGACGCATCTATGCCTTGAATATCAATTTTGCCAAGAGTTGAAGCATCGAGTATGCCGGCACTTTCTCTAGCTGCTTTACTTTCCCTTTGAACAGCTTGATGCATGTTTTCACCATTTTTAAGAAAATACCAAGGTCTTTTCCATTGTCCCACATTTTCAAATTCAGCTTTATTTTCAACATGCCAATTATGTATAGCTGTTCTTCTCGTATGATCAAAAAATTCGCCAACATTTCTTCCTACTATTGCTCCAAATGTTAATGGTGTGTATGGAGGTCTAAAAGTCGTTGTTCCTAATTCACCCATATTCGTACCAGTTGAATCAGCTATGATACCGAGTGCATGCATATTTGATAACTTGCCCTGATCAGTTCCCATACCTGTCGTCGTATATCTTTTTACATGTTCGATAGATTTAAAACCTTCTCTTAATGCTAATTTAACATCTTTAGCTGTTGAGTCGTTTTGAAAATCCAAAAATGGTTTTGTTTTAAACATAGGTTTATCTGAAGGTAACAACCATATATTTCTTTTTTGTTTCTCTTTCGAACATTCAATTTTTAATTGTTCATAATTAGTTTTGTCTAAGCCAAGAAAAACCTTAATACTTTTGACAGTATTATTTACAACATTATCTAATTCAAAATCTCCATTTGAAGAACCTACGCTAATTTGTTCTGAGGGAATTTTATTTTCATCAGGAATAAAGACATTATCACTATTTCTAAACTTTAATTTGCCACCAGATTGTGTAAATAAGTGAACCATAGGTGTCCATCCACCTGATACTCCCAAGCAATCACATTTGTAAGTAATTTTTTCACCCACAACACTTCCACCATCATTTGATAATTTCTTTACATCAAAAGATTTAATTCTTTTGTATCCACCTGTATTAATTACAGTATATCCTCTTAATATTTTAATTCCCATCTTTTCTATCTGTTTTGAAAGAACCGAGTTTGAGTTTTCTCTAATATCTATAATTACCTTAACTTTAACACCACTTTTATCTAAAGAGATGGCTGTCTCATAAGCGCTATCATTATTAGTGAATAATGAAATATTTTCCCCGGTTTTTACACCATAGTAATCTATATATTTTTTTATAGATGATGATAAGATTGTACCAGGCCTGTCATTATTATCAAAAATTAATGGACGTTCAATAGCACCTGTTGCTATCACTACTTTTTTAGCTCTTATTTTCCACAAACGTTGTCTAATTTTATTTTTTCTTTCATGAATACTCAAATGATCTGTCAAATTTTCTCTTGCTAAAAGATAGTTATAGCCATGAAATGCAGCAACACTTGTACGGTTTTTTATTGTTAAATTTCGTATTTTTTTTAGATCTTCTATTTGCTTTTTTAACCAAATATTAGAATTTTCATTATCTATTTTAAAAATATCATTATTTTCATATAAAGTAGATCCACCTAGATCTTTTTTATCATCTATTAAAATAGTATTAAGACCTTTTTCTGCTGATAATCTAGCCGACAATATGCCTGAGATACCACCTCCTATTACAAGAACATCACAATGTGCATATTGATGATCATATAAATCTTGATCTGGTTTTGTTGGAGATTTACCTAATCCTGCTGAATGTCGTATAAAAAATTCGTATTTCTCCCAGAAACTCGCTGGCCACATAAATGTTTTATAGTAAAAACCTGCGGGTAGAATAGGGGACAAAAAATTATTAATTCCGCCAAGATCAAAATTTACACTTGGCCAACAATTTTGACTAAAAGCTTCTAAACCTTCGTAAAGTTCGATTTCAGTGGCTCTAACATTTGGTTCTGTAAATGAAGGATCGTTACTTATTTGAACAATTGCGTTAGGTTCCTCTGAACCGCACGTCATTATACCTCTAGGTCTATGATATTTAAAACTTCTTCCAACTAAATGAATATCGTTTGCTAATAATGCAGAAGCTAATGTGTCACCTTTATAACCATATAGTTTTTTATTATTAAATTTAAATGAAATCCTAGCAGTTTGATCTATAAACTTGTTTTTGTTAATTCTTAGGTTTTTACTCATAACTATTTTACAGGTGGTCTTTCTCCCATTTTATAAACTGCATGAATTTTATCATTTGATGTATCTCTAACTATATTAAACCACTTTCTACACCCATGAATATGGTTCCATCTCTCGAATTGAATACCTTTAATATTTTTTCTCATGAACAGATATTCAGCCCATTGATCATCACTTAATTCTGTAGGTTGTTTTGGTCTTTCTATGTGCGCTTCACCTCCACAGGAAAATTCTGATTGATCTCTTTCTCCGCAATATGGACAATTGATTAAAAACATTAGTGAGCCACTGCTGCAGCACCATGTTCATCAACTAAATCTCCACTTACAAATCTATTTAGATTAAATGAAGCATTTAATTTATGAGGCTCGTCATTTGCTATGGTATGTGCAAATAAATCTCCTGATCCAGGTGTAGCTTTAAATCCACCTGTACCCCAACCACAATTGAAGTATAAACCCTTGATTTGAGTTTTGCTAATTATCGGACTTGCATCTGGACAAATATCTACAATACCTCCCCATTGTCTCAACATCTTCATTCTACTAAAGATTGGGTATAATTCTAAAATTGCTCTTAAAGTTTCTTCAACAACATTATGACTTCCTTTTTGAGTGTAAGATATATAAGAGTCAGTTCCAGCACCGATCACAAGTTCACCTTTATCTGATTGACTTACATATGCATGTACGGCATTTGACATAACAACTGTATCTATTATTGGTTTAACTGGCTCAGATACTAAAGCCTGTAGAGGTTTACTTTCTAATGGCAACCTCATACCCACCATATTTGCTATAACACTTGAGTGACCTGCTGCAACTACACCAATTTTATTAGTTTTTATAAAACCTTTTGTGGTTTCAATTCCTTCAACTCTATCACCGTTTCTCTTTATACCTTTGACTTCGCAATTTTGAATTATATCTACTCCCATTTGATCTGCTCCACGTGCATAACCCCAAGCAACCGCATCATGTCTAGCGGTGCCAGCTCTTTTTTGTAAAGTGCCACCTAATACTGGATATCTGATATTTGGTGAAGTATTTATAATAGGACAAAATTTTTTAACATCCTCTGTATTTAACCATACAGCATCAATACCATTTAATCTATTTGCATGAGTTCTTCTTTTTAAATCTCTTACATCTTGAAGATTATGAGCAAGGTTCATCACACCTCTTTGACTAAACATAATATTATAGTTTAATTCTTGTGAAAGACCTTCCCAAAGTTTTAGTGCATGGTCGTAAAGTCCAGCGCTTGCATCCCATAAATAATTAGATCTAATTATTGTAGTATTCCTTCCAGTGTTTCCTCCACCGATCCAACCTTTTTCTACAACAGCTATATTACTCATTTTATGTTTTCTTGCTAAATAGTAGGCAGTTGCTAATCCGTGGCCACCACCACCAATTATGATCGCGTCGTACTCTTTTTTAGGAGTCGCATCTCTCCAAGCTCTTTGCCAATTTTCATGACCACTAAATGCGTTTTTAATAAGCGAAAATATTGAGTATTTATTTTTCATTTTCTCTGGAAATTACTTCATAAATATTGAATATTCAATGATTTCAAGTTACACAGTTAATAAGGAAGGATGGGTGAGCTGGTTGAAACCAGCGGTTTGCTAAACCGCCGTACGCTTGAAAAGGTGTACCGAGGGTTCGAATCCCTCTCCTTCCGCCACAAAAGTGTTATGATTTGTTTTATTTCTCCTTAATTATATTATAATTTTAACAGACATTTTTTAATAAAGTAATCAATAATGACACAGGATATACCTAAAAAAAATCGTAATTTAAAAACGTTTTTTATTAAACTAATCTCAATAGTTATAGCAATAATTATAACTATAAATATTTTGTATAATTTACTTCTAAGTGAAAGGTTAGAAAAAATTGATAAAATATTATTGTTAAATAATGATCAATTTCGCGAAACAATAAAAGATAAAATAAGAAAAGAATTATACGATGGTTTAGAAAAAGAAAATATGCTTTCCATTGAAGATAAAAAACTTCTATATAAAATATATCTTAAGCTACAGGAAGAATTTAAAACATTAGAAAAATTAAAATAAATTCTTAATGATAGTTCTAGAAAATAAAAATTTTCAATTAGGAATTATTACAATTCTTATAATCTTTTCTTATTATTGTTCCTTAACAATAGGTATATCTTGGGATGAACTTTTTGAAATTAATAGGGGTCAAGAACGTCTTAAATATATTTTATCATTAGGAAATTATGAAGTAGCACCTGCTCAATACGACAAATATTATCCTGGTTTATATAGTACGATTTCATCATTTCTTTCAAATATAATGCCAAAAAAATATATTCATGAAACTTCTCATTTAATAAATAACACTTTTTCAATATTAACAATATTTGGATTATATAAATTTTCAAAATTATTATTTAATAAAAATGTAGCATTTATTTCTTCAATAATTCTATTTTTAAATCCAACTTTTTTTGGACACATGTCTATGAATCCAAAGGATACGATTATAGCTTTTTCTTTTATATGGACTACACTCGTTCTATTTAGATATTTGACTCAACAAAAAAATACAAACAAAAGAATTAAATTTTTGATTTATGCAGGTCTATTAATTGGACTAGGTTTGGGTGTAAGAATTCAATTTTTTGCACTTTTAATTCCTCTGTTATTGTTCGTTTTTATGTATAAATTTTTGAATAAAGATTTTTCTTTGGGTAATTTTATATTAGATGTTTTTATAATAATATTTATTTCTTATATGGTGATGTTATTAAGCTGGCCACAAGTACACTCCAATATTCTTGTAGAACCATTCAAAATTTTTATTGAACAATTGGGAGTTCAATTTGGACCTGATAGAATATTATTAAATAGTAAGATTTTTTCTACTCTTGAAGTATCTGCTAATTATATATTTGTTAATCTGTTATTTAAATCACCTGAATATATATTATTTACTTATGCGATTTTTCTTTTGTTAATATTTTTTAAAAAAGAATTTAGACTCAATGAGTATTCTTATTTTTATATTAAAATGTTCTTAATATTATCAACAATAATTCTACCAACAATTTTTATTTTATTTTCTTCATACAAATTATATGATGGACTACGATTGTTCATATACATAATACCATTTTATTGCATAATTCCAGCTTTAGTTATTAATTTTTTAATTAAAAACATTAAATATTTAATTAATAAGTTTTTGTTATTTTCTACTATTTTTTTATTTACATTTTATATTTATAACTTTATTAAAATAACTCCCTATCAATATACTTATTTTAATATATTTGCTGGTAAAAAGGATAATCTCATAAACAATTTTGAAATTGACTATTGGGGTATTTCTATAAAAGAGTTAATAAGCAAAATTGTCAAAAAAGATTATGAGAAAAAAAATAATTTTACTAATATAGCTGTATGTGGATTAAACGTAGACTTAGTTAGAATTGAATTTGATAAATATCCAAATTTTAAATATAAAATAAAAGATCTTCAAAATGAAAATTACGACTATATAATCATGAATAATAGACCTATATTTTTAGAAAATAAAAAATATATAACTTGTTATCAAAAATTTAAGAATATGAGCATTATTGACGTAAAAAGAAATAATCAAATTTTGTCAAGTTTCAGAAAAGTTAATTAGAATTTAAATTTTGTATTGAAAGATTTAAAATTAATTCATTCCACAAATATTGTGTATTATCTATATTGTCATTTAAAAAAGATTTATATTTTTTTTGAAAAAAAGAGTAATTATTTACAAATTCAGGTTTAATAAGTTTATTTACTAACTTTTCATTTTTTAAAATTATATGTGTTGGAAATGCAAAGCCATGTTTTGGTGTATTAAGTATTTTTTTTGATATTAAAGATTTATAGACCTTTTTTAAAAATTTCTTTTTATTGAATAAAGAATATAAATTTTTAGTGTCCTGATCTAGAGTAAAATTAATTATTTTTTTACTTATGAATGGCGATCTACTTTCAACAGAATTTAACATACTTGCCTGATCTACTTTAGATAAAACCATAGGTAGATAATATTTAAAATGATATAGTTGAGCGGCTCTTAGATAATCGTTATTACTGGTAAATATATTTTCTGTTGAAAATAAGTCTTTTATATCTAATTCTTTTTTTAAATTTTCTGAATGTTCTTCTAAATTTAGACAAGATAACCAAGCAGGCAGTAAGTATTTTTTTTCCAAATGTAAAGAAGAAAAAAATTTTGATAATTTCTTTTTTTTTGACATATATTTTTTTGTATAATTTCTTGATAAAAAAAATTTATTAATCATTGTAAAAACAAAGTTTGGTAAAATATTCTTAATCATTTTTGCTAAAATATAAGCATCAAAGGTTATATACCCAAAAAAACTTTCATCACCACCATCACCACCCAAGGAGACATTTGAATATTTCTTAATTTTTTCATATAAAATATACGTTGGTAAAAATGAACTATCACCGTTTGGTTCAGAAATTAACTTGCTAATATAGCTAAATTTCTCAATAAAATCTTTTTCACTAATTTTATATATATTTCGATTGAATCTTCCATCAATATTGCTAATTAAAATGGATTCATCATAACTTTTATCTTCAAAACCGATAGTTACACAATTAGGGTTTTTTTGATCATTTAAAAGTGATTTTAGTATTATGTTTGAGTCAATTCCGCTACTTAATGCAACAACGGGGTTCTTGTCTGCTATATAGTGTTGTTTAATTAACTTATTAAAATTATCTACAAATTCCTCTTTTTTCTCCTTTTTAAAAAAATTATTGTAATCGGGTCCATTTTCTAAACTCCAATATTTATTTTTTATTAGTTCCAATTTATTTGCTGGTATCTTTATTGTTTCACCTGGACATACTTGATAAATATTTTCAAAAACAGTATTAGGCGCTGGAACAAATGAAAATGCATAATACTTTTTTAAATTTTCTAATGATATATTTTTATTTACATTTTTATCCTGAAATAAACCTTTGAGTTGACTTGAAAACAAAAAATAATCGTTAACCAATTTATAGTAAAGAGGTTTTTGTCCAACATAGTCTCTTGATAAAAAACAATTTTTTTCTTTTTTATCATATATTGCAACAGACCACATTCCATCAAAGTAATTAAAGCTTTTTTCTTTAAAATGCATAAATGCATTTGCAACTACCTCAGTATCTGAATCGGTATTGAATTTAATATTTTTTTTTAATAAATAATCTCTTATTTCTAAAAAATTGTATATGCATCCATTAAAAACAACCACGTATCTTCCATTTGCTGACATAATTGGTTGATTTCCATTTTTTTTATCAATAACTGCAAGTCTGTTATTACCCAGTAAAACTCTCTTATCGTCACTTTCAAAAAAACCTTGATTATCTGGACCTCTATAAATTTGTATCTTTGATATTTTTTTTAATAAATCATGATTAGTTTTTCCAATCATACCAAATATTGCGCACATACATTTATTAGTATATCATTTTTTATATGAATTATAGCGTAATCATTCCATTCTATAATGAAGAAAATAATATTGATAGTTTGTTAGATAAAAATTTATTTAATATAAAGGGTCGTTTAAAAAAAAATTTTTTAATTCTATAGGCTCTTGTCTGAGTATATACCTATAAACATTGTAATTTTCTAACACCCTCTGAACATAGTTTCTTGTTTCTTTAAATTTAATAAGCTCTATCCAATCTACGTAATCTATTTGTTTCTTTTGTGGATTTTTATTTAATTTTTTCCAGTATCTTACTCTTTTTGGACCTGCGTTATATGCTGCAATTGCAAAAGGGTATGATCCATCATATTCTAGAATTAGTCCTGCTAAGTAGTGTGAACCCAATTTTATGTTATATTCTGGATCTTGCGTTAATCTAGATTTTGAATATGGAAGTTTCGCTTGTTTGGCTACGACTTTAGCAGTGTAAGTCATTAGCTGCATCATTCCTTTTGCACCAGCATAACTATTTGCTTTTAAATCAAATTCACTTTCTTGTCTTATAACAGCAAGAATTAATGCTTGATCAGGTATTTTTCTACCTCCTACATATTTAGGAGTATCAATTATTGGATAATTATATTTATTGTGGAACCTTTTTTCATAGGAAGCTATTTTAGAAATTTGAATTGCAAAATCATATCTTGTTATATCAGTTGCAAGTTTTGCTGATAAAATTTCACTTCCTTTATCAGTATTGTCTGAAGCTAAAAATCTAAGAATATGTTTTGTATATTTATCTTTATCCAATTCATGTAGTAAATAAACTAATTTGTACAAATCCTTTTTTAAAAAAGCTTTCTTGTAATTTTCATCTACTTCTAATGTTTTAGTTAAACTATACTTTTCATTATTGAAAATTTTTAAATGTGCTAATTGACCATAATAAGTTGTTGGGTATCCGGATGCTATTTTATAGTATTTATTTGCAGTAACCGTATCATTTAAAACCTCATAACTTCTGGCAATCCAATATGCACCCCTAGATAAACTTATAGGGTAACCAACATTTTCATAAAAAGATTTAAAATGTTCACGAGCCCTTAGTGGATCATTTAAGAAGCTCAGGGAAATCCAGCCACTCATCCATTCCGCTTCAGCAAACTCAGGTGTACCTTCATCAAGAGCGTGATTATTTACAATTTCATATGATGCTTGATATCTTTTTTTATAAATTAAAGATCTTGCAATAATTGATCTTTCAGTCCACCACTTATCAGGTCTCACTAAATAATTTTTACTATTTTTAATTTTTAATAATATTTCTAACGAACTATCAACTCTTCCTCTTTTCCTTCTCCATTTTAATCTATCATAATTTAATCCAGGATCATTTTTAAACTTTTCAGGAACCTTTGATATT
>CACLEU010000011.1 GCA_902606075.1 uncultured Pelagibacteraceae bacterium | reverse complement strand
GGAATTCCCGAATTTTTAAAAGCCGATAATACTTTTTTTTTATAAGTAAGAAGCAAATATATACTTACAATTATTATAAAAAATAAAGATCTCCAAAAAAGTATTTGCCAAAGTGTTGCTCCCTCAAATGATTTTACAATAAGTCCACCAAAACTAAGGCTGCACGCACCTAAAAATACTAAAAAAGGACCTGGTATTCTACTAATAAAATTCATAATTATTCTAATTCAATTGTACTGGGTGGTTTAGAGGTTACATCATAAACTACTCTATTTATACCTTGGATATTATTAATAATTTTGTTTGACACTTTCTGCATAAATTTTTTTGAGAAATCAAAATAATCTGCCGTCATACCATCTGATGACGTTATTGCCCTCAAAAGACAAATATATTCGTAGGTTCTGTTATCACCCATTACACCAACAGTTTTTACAGGTAGTAATGCAGCATATGCTTGCCAAATTTTATCATATAAATTTTCTTGTTTTAATTCGCTTATAAAATAATTATCAGCTTCTTTTAAAATTTTTATTTTTTCTTTAGTAATTATTCCTGGCATTCTAATTGCTAAACCAGGGCCTGGGAATGGATGTCTAGAGATTATTTGTTTTGAAAGTTTAAGTTCTAAACCTAGTTTTCTAACTTCGTCTTTAAATAAAAGTCTTAAAGGTTCAACTAGCTTCAATTTCATTTTTTTTGGTAGACCGCCTACATTATGATGTGACTTTATCTTTGATGTTTGAGATCCAGTTACAGATTTGCTTTCGATTAAATCTGGATACAAAGTGCCTTGAGCAAGAAATTTTACATTTTTAATTTTTTTTGCGTATCTTTCAAAGATCTTAATAAATAGATTGCCAATAATTTTTCTTTTCTTTTCAGGATCTGATATATTTTTTAATCTTCCTAAAAATTGTTTTTCTGCATTTACATAAATTAGATTAATTTTCAATTTTTTTTTAAAAGTATCAACTACTTGTTTTTCCTCATTTTTTCTTAAAAGACCTGTATTCACAAAAATACATTTTAATTGTTTGCCTACAGATTTATTTAAAAGTTGTGCAACTACACTACTGTCTACCCCTCCTGATAAAGCACAAATCACTTTTTCTTTACCAATCTGATTTTTAACCCTATTAATTAATGTGTTTTTTTGATGTTTGAGTGACCAATTTCTTTTTGCTTTACAAATTTTAAACAGAAAATTTTTGAGCAAAGTATTTCCCTTTATGGTATGTGTTACCTCTGGATGAAATTGTACTCCAAATCTTTTTAACTTAATATTTTCAATAATTGTAAATTTCGAGTCTTTCGTAGATGCGATTTTTTTAAAAGTTTTTGGAATTTTAGTAACATGATCTGCGTGACTCATCCAAACATCATTTGTATTTTTTTTATTGAAAAAATTTTGAGTTAATGGAGAATTTTTTATCTTTTTTATTCTAGCAAAGCCAAATTCTCTTGTCTTAGAGCTTTTTACTTTACCACCATAATATTTGGATATCATTTGATGACCGAAACAAATACCTAATATTGGACACTCTAGATTAAAAATTTTTTTATTTAATTCAATTTTTTTATCCTGATAGACATTTAATGGACCGCCTGAAAAAATTACACCATACAACTCATTTTGATTTACTATTTTCAAACCTTTATGACTTATAATTTCTGAAAAAACGCCCAATTCTCTTATGCGTCTCGCAATCAATTGGGTAAATTGAGAGCCAAAATCAACTATTAGAATTTTTTTAATCTTAGTTGGTCTTTTCATTATTTGCTTCAAAATCTTGAAGAGACTTATTTATTTGAGCTTTTTTATTGCACATTTTTTTACAAACATTTGTAAATTTATCCATCAATGAATTTGCTTTTTCAAAATTAGATCTATCTAATTGAATATTAATTAGCATATAAATGGCCTCTTCGTTATTAGGCTCCAAGAGAAGTGTGGTATCTAAGTTTTTTTCTTCCTCTTCTTGATTTTCTTCATTATTAAATATTTTGGCTAAATAAAGATAAGACTCAGCATTTTTAGGATTAAAAACTATATTTCTTTGGAACAAAAACTTCGACTTATCGAAGTCTTTTTTCTCAAATTTCTTTTTTGCCTCTTCAAATAAATTTTCAGCTGCAATTAATAAATTGTAAAAATTTACACTAAACAAAATTATTAAAGTAATTGTTTTTAAATATTTCATAAATATTCACTATTTTTTTTTACTTCATCAATACTATGTACCATGCTTTCATAAAAACCGGCTTTTGTAATTTTAACAAATTTTGCTTTTTTACTTAAGTATTTTATTTCTGGCGCACCTAAGTATCCCATTGATGACCTAAGGCCCCCTATAAGCTTGTGGATTGTTTTGCTAACCTCTCCTTTATATTTAATGAGGCCCTCAACTCCTTCGGGCACATACTTAGATTTATCCTTTTGTTTTTTTTGAAAATACCGATCTGCTGAACCTTTATTCATAGCGCCAACTGAGCCCATGCCTCTAAAAACTTTAAATAACTTTCCTTTCTTTTTAATAATATTTCCAGGTGCCTCGGCTGTTCCAGCAAGCATAGAACCAACCATCACAGCATCTGCTCCTGCAGCTAAAGCCTTTGCAATATCACCAGAAAATTTTATACCACCATCTGAAATCATCTTTACTTTTTTGTTTAAACCTTTTTTAACTTCCAATAAGGCGCTCAATTGTGGAACACCAATTCCGGCGACCAGTCTGGTAGTGCAGATTGATCCTGGTCCAATACCAACTTTGATTATATCAACACCAAGTCTACACAAGAACTTTGCAGCATCTGTTGTGGCTATATTTCCTGCACAGAGTGTAGTTTTTTTAGACTTAATTCTTTTTATCTTCAAAATGATGTCTGCAACTCTTTGGCTATGTCCATGGGCGGTATCTACTACTATTAAATCAACACCGTTTTTAATGATTTGTTTAACTCTGTTAAATTCACTTTCATTAGTTCCGACCGCTGCACCAACTTTAAAACCTTTTGATTTTACTTTTTTTATCTCAATGATTTGTTGTTCTATTGTTAAATTTCTGTGTATTACGCCAATTCCACCTTGCTTTGCTAAAGCTATAGCCATCTTTGACTCGGTAACTGTATCCATAGCAGACGAAAGAATTGGGATATCTAATTTTAAGTTATTTGATAAATCAGTTTTTGTTGAAACATCTGAAGGTAAAACTCTTGAATATTGTGGAGAGAGAGTAACATCATCAAAGGTAAGTGCTTCTTTTATAGGATCCATAATAATTTATATATGATTCTAAAAATTTTTAAAGTGTCTATCTAATATTTTTGCAAATAATAAAGCTTTCTTTTGAGTCTTTACGGCTAGATGGTGGTTTAAAAATTTTGACTTCTTTAAAGTTTTTTTTACCATTTTGAACAATTTCGTTGAAAGTTGACCCCATAAATATCTTAGATACAAAACATCCATTTTTTTTTAAAGTTTTGATAGAAAATTCCATGGCACTTATACTTAATTCTCCAGTGGAAATTGCATCTAAATTCTTATTGCCAGTTGTATTTACAGCCATATCAGATACCACAAGATCTAACTTTCCTTTAAAAAAGTTAATTATTATAGTTTGGCTTCTTTCGTCTAAAAAGTCTCCAATTAGATGGTTTGTATTATAAATTTTATCTACTTCTTTTAAATCTATAGACATTATTTTTGAATTTTTTGATTTTTCAGAAAGATATTGAGACCAGCTTCCGGGGGCCGATCCTAAATCAACGATGTTAATGCCATTTTTAATAATATTAAATTTCTTGTCAATTTCCTTAAGTTTATAAACGGCTCTTGATCTATATCCTTCTAATTTTGATTTTCGGACATATATATCTCTTCTCTGTTTATTTAACCAATCTTTTGAAATTTTGTTTTTTTTCAATTTTGTTCAAACCTTAAAGTCTTAACAAGAGTATTGTCTTTGAGAGATTTAATTTCAATTTTAACACTATTATCTAATCTCATATCTTTGCCATCTTTCCATATGCCTGCAGCTAGGTGCATAATTCCAATTTTATTATTCGGTAAATATGGTTCAACAAATTCTTTTTTATTTTCATCAAACTTTGGTAATAGGTGACTAGTAATCCAGTTACATCCTAGAGGTAGAAATTCTGTTTCAACATCATCGATATAAACACTCAAATTAATTGCTAAACCTTCTGAACCAAATATTTTCCCATGTTTAATTGTCTCTTTAAGATTATTTTGCCAAACTTCCCAACAGGGTGAGTTTTTTTCAAGTGAAAATACTCCAATATTTATATGAGGAGCAAATGCAAGTTTCCTAGCTTTGTCCTTGCTAATCTTTGATGAGATTGCGTGTTTAAAGTTCTGAGATTTTATAATTGCTAGCTTACCAAATAACCATTTTACTTTTGAAAGTATTCTATAACCAGGGCCTATTGATTGTGTAATACCAAGTTTACCTTTATTACAGGCTTTCAAATAAAGTTCCACAGAGCTCCAATCATTTACCCAGGCATCGCAGTCAATCCACAAATACTTTTTATAATTTGGAAAATATTTTGGCAGAAAAGCTCTTGATACTTGGCTTTTTAACCATTCTTTGCCTCTTACTTTTATCGCAGAAACCTGAATGTCCCACTCAGCTTTTTTAATTTCATCGACTTTATTCTTAATTTTACTAATTTGATTTTGATTTAACCCTGCATCTAGTACACAAATCGCTATATTTTCACTTTCAGGGAATCTTTTTATAGATTCAATTAATTCTAAAAGTAGATCAAAATATTTTTCATCTGCTAAAGAAACAATGGTATTTTCTTTCATTAAAGAACGTCTTCGTGTTCCTCGTTATCAATATTTCCATTTTTGAATTTTTTATTCAAACTTTGAAAATGATAAATACTAAAAGGAATTAATATTAGGTATAATAAGCTGGATAAAACAATAACGTTATAGTTATAAATAAGCAATAAACCAAAAAATAAAACAACACCAAATAAAAGGAATATTGTTAATCTTCTTGGCACTGCAATTTTTTTAAAAGAATAAGTTGGCACTTTGCTTATTAATAATATCGAGATCAAAATAAATAAAGCTGGAACGAAATATCCATAATCTATGTTAAAATATTGTAACTCGCTTTTGCTATAAATTAATGGCATTAAAACTAAAATACCTCCCGCAGGTGAAGGAATCCCTTCAAAAAAATTTTCTTTCCATAATGGTTGAGTTTCGGAATTTACATTAAATCTTGCTAATCTTAGTGCTACGCATATCACGTAAATTAAACAAATAAGCCATCCAATTCTGCCAAGTGTATTTAGTTGCCAAAAATACATTATAAAAGCAGGTGCAACTCCAAAGCTAATAACATCTGTTAAAGAGTCTAACTCTTTTCCAACTTTAGAGGTCCCTTGAATTAATCTTGCGATCCTGCCATCTAAACCATCTATTAAGCCAGCAACAATAATGCAAATAATTGCTAATCCAAATCTTTCATCAAACGCAAATTTTATTGAAGTTAAACCAATACAGACACCCACTAAAGTGAACATGTTTGGCAAAATCGTTCTAGTTTTTTTATTAGAAACTAATTTAAATTTTTTATTAGTTTGTTGCATTTTTTATCTTTTTGCTATCAGTGTTTCGCCTGCTATTGTCTTTTGATCAACTTTTACTAATGGTTTATAATTTTCAAAGTATAGCTCTGCTCTACTTCCGAACCTTATCATTCCAATTCTTGAGCCTTGATCAAGTTTTTCACCCTGCGAAGTTTCTGTTACAATTCTTCTTGCAACTAATCCTGCTATCTGAACAACTACAATTTCTTCACCAAAATTATTTTTGATTTTGTAATAATTCCTTTCATTGTCTTCGCTAGCTTTATCTAATGAAGCATTTAAAAATTTTCCAGCTACATACATTATTTCCTCAATTACACCGCTGCATGGTATTCGGTTTACGTGACAATCAAATACATTCATAAAAACACTTACTTTGGTAAATTTTTTATTTTCTAAGTTTAATTCCTTTGGACCATTTGTTTCCATTACCTGTAAAACAACACCATCTGCAGGACTAACTAAATAATCTTCATCATTAATTGAAATTCTATCTGGATCTCTAAAAAAATAATACACCCAAATTGTAAGTACAATTCCGATTAAGCCAAGAAAACTATTAATCAAATAAAGAACGAGTGTTGCTAGGCCAAAAATTACTAAAAATTTATAGCCTTCGTTGTGTAATTTAGGAAATATTTTATCAAACATAATACTTTTTTTTGCTAATTTCTGATTAATATGTATATAAAAAGCAAAAATTCAATTAATAAGATTTATAAGTAAATATGAGCAAAATTAAGGTAAAAAATCCAGTCGTCGAGTTAGATGGTGATGAAATGACTAGGGTTATATGGGAGTTTATTAAGAAGAAATTGATACTTCCTTATTTGGAACTCGGGATAGAATACTATGACCTTGGAATGAAGAGCAGAGATGATACCTCAGATCAAATCACTATTGACTGTGCTAATGCTATTAAAAAAAATGGAGTCGGGATCAAATGTGCAACAATTACTCCTGATGAGGCAAGAGTAAAAGAATTTAATTTAAAAAAAATGTGGAGATCACCAAATGGAACAATAAGAAATATAATTGGTGGAACTGTATTTAGAGAACCAATTATTTGTGAAAATGTTCCAAGGCTTGTACCATCATGGACAGATCCTGTGATTATAGGAAGACATGCTTTTGGAGATCAATACAGAGCAACTGATTTTAAAGTACCAGGAAGGGGAAAATTAGAGGTAAAATGGACTTCAGAAGATGGAAAAGAAATTAAAAGCTATGAGGTATTTAATTTTCCAGGTCCAGGTGTTGCGTTATCCATGTACAATTTAGATAAGTCTATAGAAGATTTTGCCAGATCTTGTTTTAATTATGGACTTATAAAAAAATGGCCTGTTTTTTTATCTACTAAAAATACTATTTTAAAAACTTACGATGGAAGATTTAAGGATATTTTTCAAAATGTATTTGAAAAAGAATTTAAATCAGATTTTGATAAACATAACTTAACATACGAACATAGGCTTATTGACGACATGGTTGCATGCGCCATGAAATGGAGCGGTAAATATATTTGGGCATGTAAAAATTATGATGGAGATGTTCAGTCTGATACTGTTGCACAAGGTTATGGCTCACTTGGATTAATGACAAGTGTATTATTAGCACCAGATGGTAAAACAATGGAAGCAGAAGCTGCTCACGGAACAGTTACTAGACATTATAGAATGCATCAACAAGGAAAAGAAACTTCAACTAATCCAATAGCATCCATATTTGCTTGGACAAGAGGTCTTGCTCACCGAGGCAAGCTTGACTCGAATGATGAATTAATAAAATTTTCTAAGACTTTAGAACAAGTTTGTATTAGTTGCGTTGAAACAGGATCAATGACAAAAGATTTGGCAATACTAATTGGTAAAAATCAAAAGTATTTAACAACAAATCAATTTCTAGACTCTATAGATGGAAATCTAAGGAAAAAATTAAATTAAAAACTACTATCTCTCCAGCCACCTTTGTTTTGCATAATTTCGCCTGGCACTGATAATATCGAGAATAGTGTATCTTCATCTCCGGTTGGGCCAGCAACGTTAGCAAACAATTTGTCAGCGAAAATCACAAGCTCAGACAAAACTCCTTTTCTGACAAACGCACACGCATTCGCGCCTGGATTATTTACATCCTCTGGTGTTGTGAGTTTTAATTTAGCCGAGTTGTTAGTACCACATTCATCATCTGATACACAAATAAATGCTGATCCTTGGCTACATCTTTGATTTCCTGGTGGTGGTTGATATATAGGAAAATAAACTTGGCCTTTAAATAATGTTGGTGAAGCAGACGCTTTTCTAAATGTCTTGGGCACATAGAAATTATCGTTTGCATCTTTTCCTAATTTAACTACCCAAGCTTTTTTTGAACCAATACACATTGCTTCGTCTGTAACACCAGTTACGTTTGTACAATCATCAACATTGTCTACAGATAATGAGTCCTCAGCGCCCGCATGGGCCTTAGTTAAAAAATCTGTTTTTGAACCTAATGGAATAGTAACTTCGTTTAAATGTTTAAAGTAAGGAAAATTCTCGTCTATAACACCATACAATATGTTATCTAGTCCTGGCTCTCTCCCTCCTAAATCAGTGAAGTTTCCTGTAGACCCAAATAACATAAGCTGACCATTGTCAACACCTACTCCAGCATCCATAGCAAAATATGAATACCTTGCATTTTTAGAATTAGCTCTCAAATTAAATAACGTTGTCTGATCAAATAGTTTTGCACCATTTTTTGTTGAATTTGTTAAATTGATTTTTGTTATCTTGCCCTCTAAATCATTAATATAAACTAGGGCTCCTCTCCAAGGTATCCCAAAGGCAGTATCAGGCGTGATAACTACCGGAGCAGCTGGGATTGCGTTTGAAATATCACTTCCGTTTGGAGTTAGTTCTGTAGTAGTTCCTACAGATACTCCTAAAGGAGTGGTGTCAACTATAGTAATTGACCCTCCATTTTCTTCAGCACCATAAATTGTTCCTGGATTTCCATCATCATCTAAATGAAGATTTACTAAGAATACGGCAGAACCAGCACAAGTATCATTTTTACTCATACCACCGCCCATAACGGCAACATACCGATCTGAACTAATATCTCCTCCATCAATTGCTGGAATTCTTATAATTCTTGGAGTTGACCAAGTCTCTCCTAATTGAGTGTAATCATATTTTGGCTCGATTCCTGTTGCGCCCTTACATGAGGTTTGAATACTGAATTGATTTGTAGCCCGAGACTCGGCATCAGATTCATATGTATTTATTACTTGTTTGTCCTCAAAAACAATTCTTAAAAGACCATCCTGCATAGAAGCTTTTTCGATATTTATTTTTTTTGGAACACCATCTACCATTTCTTTTGCCGACAAAATTCCATCTGGTATACTATCTCCTTCAGGATAATCTAATGTTATTTCACTGAAATGGAAGGTGTCACTAATATAACATGAGCTAGTCCCTTCCTCCATAAAGGCTGTGACGTCTGTTATATTGGTACCTTCTTCATCATCTGCTTTATTTAAAATTGTACAGAGTGCAATCTCGTCCTGTTTTGTACAATTATTTGTATCATCATCGTCTGTGCTATTACATTCTTCAGGGTCTTCATCTCTTGCTGTTGTTTGATTATCTGATGCTGCTATTCCCTCCTCAGATTTAAGATATGATGAATAACCAGAATTGTATGGTTTAGTATTAATATTCCCATCTGAATCTGCTATTAAAATTCTTTTATTTATTTGATCGTTAAAAACTGAAAACATATGTATCGGGCCTTTGTTATCTTTAACTAGTGGATTTGTAATATCTAAAACTGAAAAACCAGAACCACCTCTACCATAAGGAATAAATAATATAGTTCGCCATGCTTCACCTTGCTCTGCACCAGTAGAATCATATCCTTCAATCAAAACATCATGAACTATCGGAGAACCATCTACACCAAATACTGGGTTTGTGCCTCCAGAGCCTGTAGTTACCCCATCAACAGTTTCTTGATCAATTTTTCCATCGTACCCCTTGTTGACTATTTGTGGAAGCATTGCTCCTATAAATGGTGGTATAAAACCCCACTCTTCATCTCCAGTCTCAGAATTTATGGCATGCAATATTCCACTATTTGAACCTGCATAAATTACATTTTTTCGTTGTGCGTGCGCAGTCATGAAACCTTGATACCCTTTGATATTTCTGTAGTAAGCCTCTTCATTTGAATTTGTAAAGTCTAAATTTGCATCAGGAGGTCCTACCTCAATTAATTGTGAGTGATAGATATCTCCCATTACATGGTCTCTTACCTCTGTAACATTACAATCTCCATCATAGTCAAAATAATCTCTTCCTCTAATAAAATTAATTAAACCCTCAATATCATCTTCGTTTCCATTTGATCCTACTGATGTACACGAAGAAGAAGCATTATGATAATCAGGTACTTCGTATCCTAGTTCGTCAAATAAATTTTTAACTGTACTTACTTTATCAGTATTAAAGTTATTCCAATTACCTATATAGGTATCTCCAGGCATTGCGGTCCATAAATTTCTTGTATCCTCTGTTCCTGCTACAGATGCTTGAGCTTTAATTTGTTTAGCAGCACTCCAATTTCCAGGAGTATTTACATCATGGTCGACTGTTCCATCAGAATTAAGTTTTTTTCTTAGTAAAGTTCCTTGCCATTCGCCGTATTGTTCGTAAGCAAATTGAGCTTGATATAACGAACCACCTTCTTGGATAGTTGCAGTAATTGAAGGAGCTGTAAATGCAAGTTTATCAGCAATTATTTGTCTGATTTTACTGGTCAATTCTGATTTTAATTGCTCAGGTGTGTCAGCAATTATCGTTGGTTCACAATCATCGTCACCATCTTCCTCACAAGAACCTATTAATGCCAAACCATCGAATAATTTCATAGCATTTCCTTTGATGCCTCCGCCATAGGCTACATATAAAGATTTAATACCTTGTTTTCTTAATGCTTCCATTCGATCAGCAGTATCACCCTTTTGTGTAGTAAAATTACCAGGACTAGTTTCTATGGTGACCCCGGTATTTGTCATTGCGCCATCACCAATAACAATTACATAATTAAGTTGGCACAAAGAACCAGGATCAAAAACTTTACCACCAGCATTTGAATCATTGAAATATTCTTGTGCAATTTGTGAAAAGGCGTGAGAATCTGTTCCCCAAGCAAGACCAAGGGGTTCTAGCACACTCATAATTTGGCTTGCACCTTTAGAACTTATACCAACATTTAAACAAGAGTCTGTATTACATTGTGTGCTTGTACCATTTGGATGGTCAGCTCCATCCCATTCTCCATAGTATGTGCAAACATCATTTCTATGACAGAAAGCTCCACCTCTAGAAGAATTTTTTCCTCGACCGCTTTCACCAGCATTCCAATGACCAAATCCAAAATGAGCCCCTGTAGTTAAGGTTGTATCATTAACAATTGCATTAATTGCTTGTTTAACACCATCCCATCTTCTTATTCTTGGTCCTCCCATCTGATCAAGCCAAGCTGTATCTTTTTGGGAAACATTAAATTTGTCTTCATCAAACACATCAACATAGCCTCTAGCAGTTGATGTCAATATTCTTGTATTAGTTACACTCACCCCCCAAACCCTTGAAAATCTTATGTCATCACCTTCTATAGATCCTGGGTCTCCTGTGTTAGCAAGATTTGATCTAAACCCTGTACCAACATTTCCTATCACAGTACATGAGGTATCTGTCAATTGTAGTTTTTGTAGAGAATGATCTATATGCGAACCAACATAAAGTATATTATTGTCTTCTGGAGAGACAACTACAGATGATGCATAAGCCATTTCGCTGGCTAAATTAGGAGCATTAGATCGATCACAACTTCTAACTTCTTGTTCAATTCCAAGAGCACCATCTCTGGGTACTAAACTCCATCCACGAACACTTCCGTCTCTCCTATCAGAAAAATAAATAATAGTTCCATCATTATTTGCTGATAACCTCACCATCGAACTCAATAGACCTCTTCCAAATTGTTGTAAACTACAATCCATAGTCGTTAAATTACAAGATTGAAAAAAACCCCCTCTTCTTTTTTTTCCACCTGCGAAAAGATAGGGAGTGCCATCAATAATTTTTACATCTATGTCTTGAACCCAAGCAGATTGTGCTTCAATTCCGAGTGCAAAGATACATTCAGTTCCATCCTCAGTAAAACCGTAAATCATATTTCGGTCAAATCTTTCTCTGTTAACAAAGAAGAAAACATTTTTATTGCTAATATCTTTAGTTGTTAAACTTTCAACAAATTGTAAACCTGCATTTCTTCTAACACTTCTACTTTTTGTAGAATTTGAACCAACATTATATTTGTTTGTACAACCTACGGCTGGAGTTCCTCTTATGGGTTTGAAAGTTTTATCAAGTGACCCTGTCGCTGTATATCTTACTATCCCCCTGGACCTTCTTGAATATTGATTAATTAAAATTCTATCTTCAGAGTCGTAAACTGCTCTTGGAGAGGCACCTAATCCATCAGCACCAATCCATCTATTCATGCTAGCTGAACTATCAACAAGTATTAAAATATTGGCTGCAACTTCTCCATCTCCTGCTCCAGGAGGAACTGGTTTAGCATACAAATTATTAGTGAATATTATTAAACTAATAATTATAAATCTAAAAAATTTCATTTTTTTTATCCAGTTGCATCAATAATTTCTTCATCTATTGTATAGTCGAACATTTCAATATTGCTTATTTCTAAATATTCAAATATTTCGTCTCCGACATTTGTTTTAGTGTACGCAATGACTAAATTTCCAACACTTAGGTCTACGTAGCCTTTCCAGTCTTTATTTTTAACTTGTTCGCCTGGATCTCGAATAAAATTCTTCGCAAATTCATAAATTAAATTATTATTTTCTTGGTCTGAATTGATCAAATTTATACCCGCAATTTTTGACTGATAAACTATTACCTCTAAATCTGTGCCTTTGAGGTCAGAACCATCACAAAAATCTGCAGCATAATCTTCATACCTTGCAGAATTATTTTTTCCAAATACCTCTTCATTATAATCATCTAAAAATTCAAAGGTTGACGAAGCATTAGAAATATCTGAACCGATTGGAACATTCAATAACTGACAAGCAAAAGAGTTATTAAATGTAAAAAATATAAATATAAAATATAAAAATATTTTTCTCATTATATTAAATTTAATTTATTGGTAATATTTTTTCAACATAGAATATTACTAATTTTTTAAAAATAGTGTTCAATGTGAGATGATAGCTATTGTTTCTAAAGGAATTATTATCTCTGGGCTTGATACATCACCCATAATTCCACATGCATATATTCTATAGGCTGTTCCTTGTCTTTGAATTGTTCCAGAGGTTTTTTTCAAGCTACTTCCTGAACTTTTATATGTAGATGATCCTGCGTTCACTGAAAAATATTCATATCTAAATCTCTCCATTCTTGATCTTTCATCCTCAATTTCGTTTGTGGTTCCAAAATCTGGAGAAGTTGCAAATATAGGTTCTATTACTGAAAAAAAGCTTTGATCTTGGTTATGTTCAACAACTTCAAAATCTTCTGCCCTACTTAAATTTCTAAAACTTCTATAGCAAGGTGTCGTTTGATCTAGTAAAGATAAATCATCTGAAACGTTAGTTGGTATTGATCTAATATCTTCATTTCTTGTACCATCGTCTTGCACAGGTCCCATCATTTTATTAATTAATGATTTTTCTGCTTCAAGAAGTGCGTGCTCTGCAATATAAAAGGTTTGTTGATATTCATCACTACTATTGTTGCTTTGATGATCTGATGATGAAACTACAATCAATCCTCCGCCCATCAAGGACATTACCAGAAGCAATACCAAAGATAAAATTAAGGTAAAACCTTTTTCATTTTTATTTTTCATCTAAATAAATCTCCACCAATATTTCTTGTATTGACAGTTACAATTACAGAGTCTCTTAGATATCTGTCAGTATATTCTTTTGTTCTATCATCTAATCCTGTAATAAATCTCTTTTTACTGTCAGGTGCATCTTTTTTAAAAAAGTTTTCTTTAGATCTAAATGTAAGTCTTACATCAACCCCATTAATATCAAATAGTCTATCTCTAATACTAACTGTTTCAGGGGCAGGATAATTTGAGCTAGAGTCTTGAATAATTAAACCCTTGTTATCAAAAGGAATAAATTCCATGTCCTCAATATGATCTCTAATTAATTCTCGGTCTACACACTCTGGACAATCTTTTACCCAAGATCCCGTTATAGGCCACACACAGGAAGTATCAGATTCTCGTGGTTGAGACCAACTTTCGATAGTTTTGTAAACTGCATATCTTGTGTCTCCCTCTTCAGCTATTGAATCAGCAAAATAAGTAACTCTAAATCTTTGATAAGGTTGTAATAAATTGTTTTGATTAAAATCTTCATAAACAATCTGAATTTGGTCGCAGCACAAATCACCACCGTCGATTTTATGATCTGCATTAGTTGTACTATTATCAAATCCAAGTTTATTTTTTCTGATTACAACTGGGTTGTGACTAAGATTTTCATCTAAAAAACCATTATCAAAAGTTAAATAACTTATTTTCGGTAAAACCATGCCTGTCTCAGGACATTGGACTGTTGTGTCTGCAGCAAATTTTGAAATAGTTTGCGATCCGGCATAATATCTAAATCCAGCCATTCTTATATCTCTCATCAGCATTGAAACTAGGTCTCGGCTAGACCTGCTAATTTTAGCTTTTTCACTTACCTGAGAATAAGTTTGGTTAACAATACTGTACGTTGTAAACATTGCTCCCATCATTATTGTAGTAATTACAACACCAATTAGAATTTCAATTAAAGTTAGTCCTTTAATGCCTTTTGTATATTTTTTTTTACCAATCATATTTGTTACTCTGAAGTATTTTTACCTAAAATCTTATAATCAGTTTGAAAGTATAAATATTTTCTTTTTTTTCCCTCATTTAAGTTAATTTGAACTCTTCCAATATAAAGTTCCTCATCTTGAATAGACGTATTTTGCATGCAGCCAGAAACTGCAAACCTGCAAATTTTATAAACTTTGAATTTTCTTATTTCTTTTTGACCTTTGCATCTTAAATAGTTTTTATTATTTAAAATAGCTTGCCATTTTCTCATTTTCATAGCATGTGTGTTCTCTTCTGTGGATCCATAAACTTTCCCAGAGTCAGTTGAAGAAGATCCAGTTTTTGTACTGCATACATCAGCATCAAAATCGTTAGATACAAGATAATTTGAAAAATTTGAGTGACTTGCAGTTGAAGATTTACGACTACTCAAAACGTCCTCTGCAACCAAATTTGTAAGAAAGTTTGCTTTGGTCCTTTCTCCAGAAGTTTGCATAGATTGCACTGAATAATTCGTCATTTGTAAAATTGCTACAAAACCAATTCCTATAATCGCTGTGGAGACAAGTGCTTCAAGAAGTGAAAGTCCTAAAATATTTTTTTTTTTTCTAAAATTCATTTATTTAAACCAGTCTGTACCATTCCATTTGCTTTTTGAAAAGTTTCCAAATCTTGACCATTCAACTGTATTTAGATATTGAGCTGATCCTGATGGTGCCTCTTTAGTATTTTCGTCACCTCCGTAACTTACAGGACAAGTTGATCCAGAGCTGATCCTTCTGCATACGTAAAGAAATCCATAAGGCAAATCTGCAGGACTTAGCAGTTGTCCAGTTGCCTCATAATACTTTCCGCCTCTTGAAAAACAAATGGCTCCCGTGCCATCTCCATCTCCTTCTGAGGATCCTAGTTCTGCCATCTCAGCTTCACCATCTCCACCACCAGTAAAATCTCGTCTCCCACCGCCACCTATAAAGTTTGTTGTAACCGAGTCAAAATTTTTTGTATAAACAAAATTTTTTATACTTGCTCCTGCATCTGCTGTATCAGTATCCCAGTAACTATTGCTTAATGAACATCTGCTAGAAATATCTGTATTCCATAGATCTGTTCCATTATTTATTTTTGTTGCAAGTGAGTCCATGGTCATTCCTTTTGTTTCTATAGTAAGATTATCAACTGAATTTGTGAATTTTACTTGAACATAAGCGAACGTTCCTTTTTCAGTTTGAACATGAATATTTTTAATAAGAGACTGGATTTTTGTAACAGCTAATCTTACTTCTCTCTCTTTAGACCATGATTGAAAATTTGGATAAGCTGTGGCTGATAGAATTCCAACAATTACTATAACAACCACTAATTCTATAAGACTAAAACCTTTAATGTTCTTTACCGGCACTTGCATCTATTTTCCCTGCTTTGACTAATTCCTCTAAAGACTTAGCCATGGTTATCATACCATCTTTTACTGCTGTCTGCATGATGCTTGGGATTTGATGAATTTTTGCTTCTCTTATTAAGTTTTGAATTGGAGCTGTACACTTCATCACTTCAAAAGCACCACAACGTCCTTGCCCGTCTTTAGTTTTTAAAAGTCTCTGTGTAACTACCATTTTTAATGATGTTGAAATCTGCGCTCTTATTTGAGCTTGTTGTTCTGGTGGAAAAACGTCAATAATTCTATTAATTGTATTTGGTGCACCACTTGTGTGTAAGGTTCCAAATACTAAGTGACCTGTTTCAGCAGCTGTTAAAGCAAGTCCAACAGTTTCTAAATCTCTCATCTCACCAACTAATATTACATCTGGATCTTCTCTTAATGCAGCTTTTAGTGCACTGGCAAAAGTTTGGGTTTGTTTTCCAACTTCTCTATGTGAGACAATACTTTTTTGATCCTTATGAATAAATTCAACTGGATCTTCAACTGTAATAATATTTGCAGTTCTAGTTTTATTTATTTCATTTACAATTGCAGCAAGTGTTGTAGATTTTCCTGATCCAGTTGGACCAGTTACTAAAACTAAACCTTTATGCATATCAATTATATCATAAAGAACTGGTGGAAGATCAAATTGACCCATTTCTGGTATAACGCTCTCTACTCTTCTTAAGACTGCTGCTGGACCAGTAATAGTTTTATAAAAATTTGCTCTAAATCTTAGTCCACTTAATGTAACAGATGAGTCTAGCTCATGGGTATCATTAAACTTTTTCATTTCCACTTCATTGCAATTCGTTGAGATAAGATCTTGTAGATCTTGTGCCTTAACCATCACATCTGGTATTTTATGAATTTCACCTGTTTGTCTATAAGCTAACGGCCAACCGCTTCTAATATGAAAATCTGAAATTTTTTTGTTATTTTTTGCAAGTTCTTCTAATTTTTCAAACATTCTAATAATAATATCTTACTTTGTTAAAATTTTCCAGACACTTCTAGGTTAGTAAAATACTCAGAACTATCGTCAAAACTTTGATTTGAGTTGATTTTAAAGTCTAAACCATGAATATTTTTTGAATAACTTAAATTTGTTTGATGAGCATTAATTGGGTCGTAATTTAAAGCAAATTGGTTATCCTCTTCTTTTGAACGACTAAACTTTATTATAAAAATATCTGATTGAAATTCAGGGGCCTTTTTTGAATCATTTAATCTAATCACTCTCTGGTACTCAGTTGATACAGTAAAACCATTTAAGTGAATAGCTTCAAACCCAAGAGATGTTTTTAAATTTTGCCTTGAAAATGGTGAATGCATAGTCTCTTTATTTACATGTGTTCCACCCTGATATACATATTTATAATCAATATCATTAGTTAAATCATATAATATTTCTATGCCTCCCATTGGCTGAATTGTTCCTTTATCTGTCTCAATAATGTCTGTTTCAAATAAAAGACCGCCGGCAAACTCTCCATTAACAAAAGTATCCTCTTTATATATTACATCTCTAGCCGGTAGCCCTGAGGCTTTAGTTAAGAAATCTGTAAATTCTGATAATCTTGTTACACCATATGTTAGTTTACCCGTTGGAGTTATATTTAGTATGCCATATCTGTCTCTAGTTCTATAATTTATTGACGCAAAAGCTTGTTTTCCATTTCTCTCACCTGAAAGATTGCCCATATACATATGATCATATCTTAAAAGACTTAAGCCTAAAACAGCATTAATATACTGATTGTCTTTAGATGGCGAAATTCCATAAAGATTTAGTGTTAGAGACTCCATGGTGAGATCTTGATTGGATCTTTTTATATTAGAGCTACCATCACTATATCTTATTGCCAAACCTAAAAATTTATCATCTCCAAATTTTCTATCGGCTCCTAAGGTTAAACCTCTAGTATTAATATCTTTTGCTTTAGCAGTACCATCCACTCCAAAAATTGCTAAAGATATATCAGCCAAGCTCCAGCTAGACCACTTTGATTTTTTATTTTCTGTTTTATGTTTGCTAATAAAAGATGCAACATTGTTTCTAACTGATGGTTCAAACTTATTAGCTAAAGTTTTCAATAAAGGATCTTCATAGTTTATTTTAAAATTATGAGCAGTTAAATTTTCTTCATCACGATTTCTCTTGATCCATTCAAATCTTTTAAAAATAGTATTAACGTTTAAACTTATATTTTGTTTAGCAAGCTCAACTTGAGCTTCGATTGATGAAGATGTTTCTGAAGAACATTTAACTATTCCATAAGGACATTGCAAGTCATATTGATAAATATTGTCTACTGCAGCACCTGTAAATGATTGTGTTGTAAAAAGTTTCATTCCATTGCTAGAAAAAGAGAAACCTTCTATTCTTCCATCGTTGCTTGTACGACCAACAGCTTGTACCTCGTAAGAACCTTGATAATTTGCTGTTGATACATCATAATTTTTACCTAAACTAAATTGGTGAATTCTATCTAAGACTTCAAATTCTCCATTATGCACTGATATAAACATCTCACTTCCATTGTCATTAAATTCTACGTCTGTACCTTTTGTGTCTTCACCCTCCACTAAATCAATTCCTATCGTTGATAAATCTACCGTATGTATTTGGGTAGGAGTTATGGAAGTGTTAAAAGGTGATGATAATGAAAATGTTGTAAGTTCCAAATTATTATTAGTTCCATTTAAAGAAAACATTCTTGTTCCGTCCTTGCTAAAAGAAAAAGAGTCAATGGCAGTGCTGAAAGCAAATTCATTTTCATACGTTGCTGTTCTAAAATCGAAAGATTTACTTAAATTGTATTTGTGTAGTTCACCTGCCTGACTTAAAATAAAAAATATTTTACCATTTTGTGCTGCATGTATACTTTCATATCCAGTGGTAGCAGCACTCATGCCTTGTGCTTGAAAGTCTGAATGATCAACATCAAAACCATCAATGTCATCACAAGTGTGTATTCCAAGTGTAGTTTTTACAGTTTTTAATTCAAATGGATCTCTTACTTTATTCATAGATAAATCAAGATCCCCCATGAAGCCTTTAGTGCCAGTAGTTTTGTTCATATTATCATTTATAGTAAAAACCATTGTACCATCATCACTCCATAATACATCTGCCACGTCCTCAGTTCTATCGTGATCAAGATCTATAAAGTCGAAATTACCTGCTGCCTCATCAGATTTTTTAGAACTAAAACATTGACCAGTATTTGCACCAGCAGGAATTCTATTATCTATATGTGTGACAGTTAAAGCGGCTGCTAGAGCTAGTGTAGAAAAAAAAACTCCGAGTAAGAGAAAAAATGTATTAGTACTTAAAACACCTGATTTTAAAGACCTAAAAATTTTTTTGATATTTAATTTTTTAAAATTTTTCATGATGTTAAGATTTATTTCTTTTTGATCAGCTCAGTATTTTCTATATTGATAGCCATACAAGTAATGTCGTCTCTTAATTTTTCTGCCCCCCAATTGAGCTCTTTTTCTATTCCAAGCACTATATTTTTTGGGTTAATATTTTCAATACTATTAATAATATTTTGGACACCCTCAGCCCCTAGTTCTTCGCCATTTTTAAGGTATCCCTCTGTCACGCCATCTGTGTAAACAACAAATGTTTTGTCTTTAAGGTTCATGGTGTTTGATTTTACCATTGTCTCTGTGAAGTACTTAATTATTCCAATTGGCGGCATATCGGATTTTATATATTCATAATTTTTACCCTTATCAAAAGTTAGAATGCTTTCGTGTCCAGCATTTATAAATACTAATTCTCCTGTTTTAATATTTAACTTGCCAAATACAGCTGTTACAAACATTCCTTTGAATTTAGCTTCAACGAGTTCGTTATTCACCCCAAAGACAACTTTTTCTAAAGGAAATTTTAGATTGGTAAGTGTCCTAAATATTGATGATGCCTTTGCCATATACATACCAGCCTTCACACCTTTTCCAGATACATCAGCTAAGGTAAAAAAATATTCTTCTGGTGTTGATCTTACAACATCAAAGTAATCTCCAGATACATCTCTTGCAGGAACATTTTTAGCAAAAATAAAGTTTTCAAATTTTGAAATATCTGGAAATAAACTTTTCTGTACTCCTGCAGCAAGTTCTCTTTCTTTTAAAAGTTTTGCTTCTTTTTGTAAATTTGCAAGTGCTAGTTTATTTTCTTCTATAAATCTAAAATAAAGTCCTGCTAAAAAAGTAATCGTTAAAATAAATATTGGATAACTAATATCTATGAGTTCTGATCTAAATTTATAAATATAAAAGCCAATTATAATTATAAATAAAAGATTGCCAAAAAATACAGACAAGCTGTATTTGGGTCTGATTTTTTGAGATAAAACAAATGTTAATAACGCAACAATTATCGAAAATAACAATTCAAAAACATATGTATTTGGATTTCTCACCAAATAAGATTGGTCTAAAATATTTTCAATAACATTTGCGTGAACTTCTACTCCAGGAACAGTTAAGCCTGTTGGTATTTTAACTAAATCGAAAAGTCCTTGCGCTGATGCACCAATTAAAACATATTTGTCTTTAAAAAAATCTGTTTGGAATTTACCATCAAAAACATCTCCTGCAGATATATATTGTTTTTTTTGCGGCTCTTTATATTTAATCCAAATAATTCCATTAGGATCTGAGTCTATTTTATATGGTCTTGCGCTTATTCTATTAATTCCAACTTCATTTAACTCGATGTATAAATTTTTTTGATTTTCTCCAACTCGAACCATTTCTAATCCCATGGTTGGGTATATTTTATTATCAAACCTTACTATCAATGGAAGTGATCTTATTATTCCATCCAATTGATCTAAAAAAGAAATTGAACCCAATCCTTGTACTTCTTTTTCCAATTTTTCTAATGAGCCAATTGAGTAAGGGTAAGAATATGTAAACTCTTTTGGATCGCCTCCTTTTGATAAAAATTTTGCTTTCGCCTTTCGGTCATAATTTGAATGTGATGGAACGTTACTACCTAAAACTGCTGTAACTGTTTTTGCACTTTTTAATTTTTCTGCAAAAACATCATCATGACCTTTTAATTTTTGAAGATCAGCAATATCAGATGGAATTAATCCATAAGATTTGATAATTTCTTCTGGTGATTGTTTATCTTTTTCAGTAAAAAATATATCAAAACCAATAACTTTTGGATTTGAGGTTTCAACTTGATCAATAATTTTTGCAAAAACAGATCTGCTCCATGGAAATTGACCAAATTTGCCTAAACTTGTTTCATCAATATCTATAATGACAACATCGCTGTCACTTTTTTTTTCTACAAATACTTTTTGATATAAATCAAAACTTAAATAAGAAATAGATTTAATTAAAGAAGGATTAATTACTTTTAAAGAAATTAGTATTAATAAAAGGATTAAAAAAATTAAATAATTTAAGTTTTTTTCAAAAAAAACACGCACATTAGTGAGTGTATATCTTAATTATGTAATGTAAATCTTTATGAAACTAGGCTAATTACTTCTTCTTATTTCTTTTCTTTTTAGCTTTTTTCTTCTTAGCCGCTTTTCTTTTCTTAGCTACCTTCTTAATTTTTTTCTTTTTCTTTTTAACTTTTTTCTTTTTCTTTTTAGGCTTTGGTTTAGCTTTTTTCTTTTTAGGCTTTTTAGGTTTGGCTTTCTTTTTAGGTTTTTTCTTAGCCGGTTTTTTAGCTTTAGGTTTTTTCTTAGCTGGTTTTTTAGCTTTAGCTTTTGGTTTTTTCTTTGATGGGGCCTTTGCTTTAGCTTTTTTCTTTTTACCTTTTTTTCCGTCTTTAGCTTTTGCTTTTTTCTTTTTATCTTTTTTACCGTCTTTAGCTTTTGCTTTTTTCTTTTTACCTTTTTTACCCTCTTTTACTTTGCCTTTTTTCTTTTTTCCTTTTTCACCTTCTGCCTTAGCTTTTTTCTTTTTCTTTTTCTTTTTTTCTGCTTTTTTCTCAGTTTTTATTGCTAACTTCTTTTCTTTATCCTTTTGGATATTCTCTTTAATTATTGATTTGATTTGCTCTTTTTCAAAACCCAAAGATTTTAATTCTTTTTTTAATTCTTTTTTAAGTGCTTTTCTTGCTATTTTTTTTTCAGACTTATCAACTTTACCTTTGTTTAAAGCTCTCATCTTTTTGTTAAATTTTTTCAATTGAGATCTTGTAATTTTTTTTGCTTTATCTGGTGCTTTACCTTTGCTCATAGATGTAACGCTGTAAGGATTGTCTAATAAAGTCTTTCCAAATTTGTTACTTGCTAAAACGGCTCCCGGTCTCATTCCTAAAGTATTGTTTTTGCCAGGACCAATCAATAAAGTATCTGTTTTACCTTTTGATACAATTGTTTGAAATTCTGTTCCTCTAGAACCAAGTGTACCTTCTGGCACTGTTACGGTTAAACTGTCTGGATCTTTTTGACTTATTAATCCTGATATAACTTTTAAACTTCCTTGTTTTACACTAGCAACAATTTTTCCATCATTTGTTTTTGGATCATATATAAAAGTATCCATCACAACTTCAGAATCTTCACCAACAGTAAAAGTAGATTGATCTAAAAGTAAAATTTGCGTTCCTGAACCTTGTGTAGAAAAAATTGTTTCATTTAAATAAATTTTGTCACCCTCTTTAAGCTCTCTTGTTTCAGTTTTAACTGTTCCTGAAATTGCACCAACTATACCTACAAGCTGTTTTTCAATTGTAAGCGTTTCTTCTGCGTATGAGTTTGAGCTCATAAACATTAAAGTGCACAAAATTGCTGTTAATAGTCTTTTCATATTTCCAAAAATAACATTTTTTATTAAAAAATAAACCACTATTAGCTCAGTTTGATCAGGAGATTTGTGCGTTTTTAGGTGCTTTTCACCTAGTTCACGAAAATTCAGCATTAAAATGATTTTGTAAAACTTAAAGAGAAAGAATCTGCATGATAATCGTAATTCAAAGTATTTGCCTCTGAAATTACTTTTTCATAAGACAAATTTATAAACAGGTTTCTATTTTGATCTATTGCTGGAAAAATATCTCCAATAGCTTTTGTTAACATTATATCAAACGTATTTGCAAAATCTGATCTAAGTCTATCTGAAGCAACACTGGTATCCTCTTTTTTGTAATCATTAAAACTCATTCCATTAGATATTGCAATGTACGCCCAAGGAAATGATAAATTTATTCCTAAACTTAAATCATAAGTTTCATAATCATTACCAGCGTCTACGATTGCATCACTATCACTGTAGCCTAAACCAATGGATGTAGAAATAATTTGTGTAAAAATATAATCATGACTAAAAGTGTAACCATGCCCAGTTGAATTTGTATCTCTTGCAGTTACATCTGAAGAATTGTGGTTTCCTTTTGCTTCTGAGTAAGAATATCCGTAACTAAATGAATGTCTTTCTCCAACAGTAAAAAAACCACCTACACCCATACCTGTAGAAAAGCTGTCTGCATCTGTATGATAATCTGATTTGCTTACAGTAAAATACGGACTTAAGCTTTGACCACCTAATACTGTATCTAAACCAAGAGTTAACCCATAAGATTGAAAGTCATCATCGTGTTCTTGATGTTGATTGGACGTTGTGTGAGAAATATTTGCTAAGAATGAAGACTCTTCACCAATTGGTCTTGTAGCTGATAAACTTATTCCTCCGCTACTAGTTTTATCATGCATTGCTGAAGTAAATTCAGCAATCTCACCTTCTTCACTTTTTTTTCTAGTTTTAGAAACACTATTTACATTATTACTTATTAGACTGGCAATACTAATATCTGCTGAGATATTCCATAAACCTGGCTCTTTATCTTTTAAATCTTGTTCTATCTCCTGCAATGTTTCTAAGTCTTCAGCATCTAAATCTGTTCTGAGTTTCATTTCCTCAATTAAGCTTCGAGCTTTGTCTGGAGAGTCAATTTGTACTAAGACAGATAATAAATATAATTTAATTTCTACGTTATCTGGGTACAACATTGTTAATCTTTCAAGAGTTGAAATAGTTTGTTTATAATTGCCAACCTTACCTTGTTGTTGTGCATACTTTAAGTTCAAGTCTAGATCTTTGGGTTTCTGAAGTATTTGCATATACGTAATATTCTTCTCAACTGAAAAAGCTGGTAAAATAAAAAAAGATAAAATTAACAAATTTATAAATATATCTTTTAAAAAGCGTATTGAATTAAAGAAATTCATAATCCGGCAGAATAAATAAATTGTTTAAAATTACAATTTTTAAAAGTTGTTAAAGATCGCGTATTATAGAGATTTTTTAACAATTAAAGTGATTAAAGTATAAAATACAACTTATCTATAGATGCTCATTGGATCAAAAATGCAATTTTCTTGATCTTGCGTTTCAAAGAAAATTTTTGATAAATCAGAGCTATGATGAGTTTGACAAATTCTTTCTGATGTTAAATCATCAGAAACATTCTTTTTTACAACGCCTAGACTATAAGAACTTCCGTAAGAAGTCGTAGCCTGAAGAACACTACCTGTATCAACTAATGTGTAACTTGGACCAAGCATCGCAGAATATTGACTGCAACCAGTCATAAACATTAAAGCAATTAAAGTTAAAAATATTTTTTTCATCAATATCAATTTATTAAAATATTTAGATTCTAAAATCAACTTTTAAGTTAAAAGTTTGTTTTTAACAGCCTGATCTGGACGGTGAACCATTTCGACTTAAAGAAATTGTACATCCTTTATCATCTTCTGCTACAGCGGTAAATGTTGCGCCGCTACCAAACACACAAAATTGAAAATCGATATCATCTGCTAAAACATTATCTCCAGAAAATAAGTTTGTTTCAACTTCGGTTGAAGTGTCAGTGCTTGCAGTACATGAGTCTGAAGAGGCGCTTGAACTTATAAAATATTCTCCCGTACTCGAATATTCTTCTGTCTGAGCTAGAGAAATTTGTTGAAGATAATTTTCAGCTGAACTTTTTTTTGCACCTCCGACATAACCGTTATAGGCTATTGTTCCAACTGCAGATAATATCCCAATGATGGCAACAACAACTAGAAGCTCAATTAATGTAAAGCCTGAGCTTCTAGTTATCATAATTTTAATTACTCTAGTGTAACTGCTACTTCCAGAGCTGTTTCACCTGTTGCTGGTGTCATTTTTACATCTATTTTTGCTGGAGTGCCTGCCTCTGCATCTGCAGCAGTATCATTTAAATATAATGTACCTTGTTCAGTTCCAGTTCCGTCCTCATATGCTTTACCACCATCATGTGGATTCTTATCTGTAGAATTTTCAATCAAATGTGATACGTAGTTTGCTACCGTTGGCTGACTGGTACCCGACGTGGCATCACAATCTATATCACCACTGAGCGCTGTTCCACCTGGGTCAAGACTACATTTTTGAATTTCAGCCATTAAATATTTAACAGCTTGCGAATGTAAAGTTTTAGACGAATTTTTTTTAGCAGCACTAGTATAACCAGTATAAGCAACTGTACCTACGGCCGCTAGAATTCCAATAATCGCCACAACAACTAGTAGTTCAATTAATGTAAACCCTTTATTATTTTTCATTTAAGACCTCTTAAATTTATTAATATTAATAATTCCTATATTTATAAATTTTTATCTATAAGTAAATACTTTAAAACCCTTAAATTACTTTGATTTATCGTTTATTTTTTTTTTTGTGGAATATATTTGTCTAATCTGGTCATATTGAGCATTATTAAAAATTTGTTAAACTAACAAAATAAAATGTCATATAAAATAGAAGAAATTGGGAATTCAAGGATAGTTCATTTGACTGGAGAGATTGATATGGATGTAGCGGATAAGGCAAGACAATCAATATTACCTTTGATTGAAGCTGGACATGAGGTTCATTTAAATTTAAGTAAAGTCGATTACATGGACTCATCTGGAATATCGGTTTTAGTAGAAAGTAAAAAATTATCTGAACAAAAACAAACAAAATTTGAATTAGTTGAAGTTAGTAAACCAGTTGAAAAAGTTTTGGCGATGGCGAGGAAATTTTTATGAGTTATAAAGTTACTGAAGACGGAAATATAGCAACTGTTCATCTTGATGGTGAAATAGACATGGATGTAACTGAAAAAGCAAAAGAAGTAATATTTCCACATATTGATTCAGGTAAAGAAGTTCATTT